>NZ_JBSHAM010000062.1:0-49804 GCF_053611505.1 Amycolatopsis sp. NPDC054798
GCTCTGGGCCTTGCTGCGCGACGGACGGCGCTTCACCCCGACCGCCCCACAGCCGATCACCTCGGCCGCTTGACACGATCATTGAGATTCCCTTCCGTTTTCCGTACCGACTCCCGGAAGGGCGGAAACTCATCGGTCAGCCGGACAGCGCGCGCCAGGCCTCCCGCCGCTCCCGCTGCCGTTCCGGATCCGCCACCGGCGCCGCGGCGACCAGCCGTCGCGTGTAGTCCTCCCGCGGCGAGCCCAGCACCGACGCCACCGGGCCCTCCTCGACCACCCGCCCGCGATGCAGCACGACGACCCGGTCCGCCACCCGCTCCACCACCGCCAGGTCGTGGCTGATGAACAGACAGGCGAACGCCAGTTCCCGCTGCAGGTCCGCCAGCAGGTCGAGCACCGAAGCCTGCACCGAGACGTCCAGCGCGCTCGTCGGCTCGTCCGCGATCAGCAGCCGCGGCCGCAGCGCCAGCGCGCGGGCGATCCCGACCCGTTGCCGCTGCCCGCCGGACAGCTCGTGCGGGTAGCGGCCGCTCCAGTCCGGGTCCAGGCGCACGGCGGCGAGCAGCTCCGCGACCCGCTCCCGGTGCTCCCCGCGTTCGCCGTGCACCACCAGCGGTTCGGCGATGCTCGCGCCGATCGTCGCGCGCGGGTTGAGCGCGGAAGCCGGATTCTGGAACACGATCCCGATCTGCCGCCGGATCTCCCGCCGCTGCCGGGCCGACGCCCGCGCGACATCCACGCCGCCGATCTGCACGGAGCCCGCCGACGGCGCGACCAAACCGGTCAGCACCGACGAGATCGTGCTCTTACCCGAACCGGACTCGCCGACGAGCCCGAGCACTTCATCGGTCCCGATCGTCAGCGACACCCCGTCGACCGCCCGCACCGGCGGGGCGCCGCCGCCGACGCGGTAGGTCACCTCGAGATCCGTCACCGACACCAGCGGAGCCGACGCCGGCCGCACCGCGGCGGCGGGCGCGGAACCCAGCGACAGCACCGAATCCAGCAGTTCCCGCGTGTAATCCGCCTGCGGCGAAGCGAACAGCCCGGCCGCCGTGTTCTGCTCGACCACCTGGCCGTCGCGCAGCACCACCACGCGATCCGCGACGTCCGCGACCACACCCATGTCGTGGGTCACCAGCAGAATCGCCGTGCCGAGCCGGTCCCGCAGCGACCGCAGCAGCTGCAGGATCCCGGCTTGCACGGTGACGTCCAGCGCGGTGGTCGGCTCGTCCGCGATCAGCAGCTTCGGATCGTGGATCAGCGCGATCGCGATGACCACCCGCTGCAGCTGACCGCCGGACAGCTCGTGCGGGTAGGCGCGCAGCACCCGCCGAGCGTCCAATTCGACCAGTCCCAGCAGTTCCCTGGCCCGCTCCCGCGCCTCGGCCCGCGACACCTTCCGGTGCGCCCGGACCGCGTCCACGAGCTGCGTGCCGATCCGGAACACCGGGTTCAGCGCGCTCATCGGCTCCTGGAACACCATGCCGATCTCGCCGCCGCGCACCGCGCGCAGCTCCGCACCGTCCACTGTGTACAGATCGCGGCCGTCGAGCACCGCGGAACCGGTCACCGTCGCGGTGTCCGGCAGCAGGCCGAGCAGCGACAGCGCGGTGACCGACTTGCCGGAACCGGATTCCCCGACGAGGGCGACGACCTCGCCGGGGCGCACGTCGAACGTTACGTCCCGGACGGCAGGGCCCGCTGAGGCCCCGCCGAACCGGATCGAGACGTCGCGCAGGGAAAGCAGCTGCTCGGACACGGGATTACTTCGCCAGGCCCATCTGGAGGTAGTTCGGATACGCCGGGAACGCGCCGATCGCGAAATTGCCGACCTTCGCGCCGTGCAGGAACGAGTTGCGGGTGTAGATCAGCGGGACCACCGGCGAGTCCTGCATGATCCGCTTGTCCGCCTTGGCCCACAGCTTCCCGGCCGCGGCCGGGTCGACCGTGCCCTGCGCCTGCGCGATCAGCGCGTCCACTTCGGGCACCGAATACCGCGACTCGTTGTACCCGCCGTTGCCGATCTCCGAGGTGCCGAACAACGGCTCGATGTTGGCGTTGGCGCTCGGGAAGTCCGGCTGCCACGAACCGAGGGTCAGGTCGTAGTTGCCGTCGTTGCCGGTGACCAGCGTCGTCCAGGCTTCGTCGTCGATCGGGCGCAGTTTCGTGCGGATCCCCGCGCGCTCCAGCGCGGCCTGGATCGCCTGCGCCTTGTCCGCCTCGTTGTTCGCCGTCGACACCGGGAAGTCCAGATTGTCGATGCCGTTCGGGAAACCCGCTTCGGCGAGCAGCTGCTTCGCCTTCGCGACGTCGCCCGACGGCGGGGCCGGGTAGAGGTCGTACACCTCGCGCCCGGCGATGCCCTCGGTGATCAGCGTCGTGGCGATCGGCCCGGCCAGGTCCGCGCTGCCCGCGGCGGCGACCTGGTAGGCGGTCTTGTCCACGGCGTACTGGAACGCCTGGCGCACCTTGGGATTCGCCAGCGGGCCGCGCTTGGTGTTCAGCGCGAGGTAGGCCAGCGCACCCGACTTCGACGTGACGAGCTGGTTCTTCGCCGCCGGGTTCGTGCGGATCTGCGCCAGCTGCGCCGGGTTCACGAACGACGAGCCGAACGCGAACGCGTCGTTGCCCTGGCTGGCCAGCAGCCGCTTCGCGACGACGCCGGTGTCCTGGCCCATCTGGATCACGACCGCGTCCGGCAGGCCGGTGCGCGCCAGGTCGGTCTTGGCGTCCCAGTTCGGGTTCCGGACGAACTTGACCTGCACGCCCTTCTGGTACGACTCGACCTGGTACGGGCCGGACGCGACCGGCTTCGTGTCGTAGGTCGCGTCGGTGCCCTTGCCCTTCGGCACCGGGGCGAAGGCGGGCATGCTCGCGATCCACGGCCAGTCGCCGTACGGGCGGGCCAGGTGGAAGACGATGGTCTTCGGGTCCGGCGTCTCGATCGACGCCAGTTCGCCGCCCTTGAACGGGCCCTTGTAGTCGGAGCCGCCGGCGAGCAGGTTCTTGTGGTAGCTCAGGCCGCCGGAGAACGCCGAGTCGAACGACCGCTCGATGCCGTATTTGATCTCGGCGCTGGTGATCGGCGTGCCGTCGGCCATCTTCAGGCCGTCCTTGAGCGTGTAGGTCCACGTCTTGCCGTCCGCGCTCGCCCGGCCGGTGTCGGTGGCGAGGTCCGGGACCACGGTGGCCGGGCCGTCCGCGGCGGTCTTCCACGCGGTGAGCCGCCGGTGGATCAGGCTGATCGTGGTGATCGCCAGGTTCTGGCTCTTCGCCGGGTCGAGGTGCTGCGTCGTGGTGTCGCTGAGGATGTACAGCGTCCCGCCGGACGACACCGACACCGCTCCCCCGCCGCCGGACTGCTCGTTCGCGTTGCACGCGGCGAGGAACGCCCCGGCTCCGGTGACCGTGGCGGTGATGCCCAGCGCCTTCAGGAAGTCCCTGCGATCCATGGTTTTTCCGTTCCCTTTCTCAAGAACCGAGCCGAGCGCGGGGGTCGAGGACCCCGTAGAGCACGTCCACCGCGAAGTTCGCGAGGACGACGAAGAAGGCGGCGAACAGGCTGACGCCCATCAGCACCGGCAGGTCCACCTGGTGCACGGCGTCGACGAGCAGCCCGCCGAGCCCCGGCAGCGCGAACACCCGCTCGGTGATCACCGCCCCGCCGAGGAGCGCGCCGAGGTCGACCGCGAACACCGTCACCACCGGCAGCAACACGTTGCGCAGCGCGTATTTCCCGACGACCGTCCGCTCCGGCAGGCCGACCGCCCGCGCGGTGCGGATGAAGTCCTCGCCCATGATTTCGAGCATCTGGCCGCGCGAGAGCCGGGCGTACACCGCGGCGTTGATGAACGCCAGCACCAGCCACGGCAGCACGAGGTGCCACGCCCAGTCGACCGGGCTTTGCGCGAACGTCACGTAGCCGCTCACCGGCACCACGTCGAGCGTGAAGCCGAACAGCAGAATTCCCAGCAGCCCCACCAGATACGCCGGTGCGGACACCCCGGCGAGCGTGATCGTCATCGCCGCCCGGTCGGCGAACTTCCCGCGCCGCAGCGCCGAGAACACACCGGTCGCGACGCCCGCGATCAGCCAGATCACCGACGCGCCGATGGCCAGCGAGACTGTGATCGGCAGCCGGTCCCCGATCAGCGCCAGCACCGGTTCGCTCTGCTGGAACGAATAGCCGAAGCAGGGCGCGGAGCAGACGATCGCCGTCACTCCGGTGCCGAACGTGCGACCGGTGAAGATGCCGCCGAGGAAGTCGAAGTACTGCTGGATCCACGGTTTGTCGAAGCCCATGAACTCCCGCGCCAGCGCGAGGTTCTCCGGCGTGCACGGCTTGCCGCAGGACATGTAGGCCGGGTCGGTGGGCAGCAGGTAGAACACCGCGAAGGTGGCGAAGCTGACCACGAGCAGCACGCCGAGCATGCCCAGCAGGCGGATGCCCACGAAACGCAGAGTGCGGTTCACCGGCGCACCGCCGTCTTCGGGTCGAGCGCGTCGCGCAGCCCGTCGCCGAGCATGTTGAACGCCAGCGTCGCGACGAACAGCGCGGCGCCGGGGAAAATGAGGAACATCGGATCGGTCTGCACCCAGTTGATCGCGTCGCTGATGGAACGGCCCCAGCTCGGCGTGGGCGGCGGGATGCCGACGCCGAGGAACGACAGCGCGGCTTCCAGTCCGATGTTGGCCGGGATGCTCACCGTCGCCAGCACGATGATCGGCGCCCACAGGTTCGGCAGCAGCTCGCGGCGGAACACGTGCGCGCCGCCCGCGCCGAGCGCACGGGCCGCCCGGACGAAGTCGCGGTTGCGCAGGCTCAGCGTCTGCGCGCGGACGACCCGGGCCACGCGCGGCCAGCCGAACAGGCCGATCACCGCGATCAGCAGCAGCGGCCGCGGGATCGACTGCGGGGCGACCGCGCCGAGCGCGATCATGAAGATCAGCTGCGGGAACCCGAGGAGCACGTCGGTCACCCGGCTCACCACGGTGTCCCACCAGCCGCCGACGTACCCGGCGCTCGCCCCGAGCAGCACGCCCAGCAGCATCGACACCGCGGTCGCGGCGAGCCCGATCAGGAACGACGTGCGCGCGCCGTACGCGACGACCGCGAAGAGGTCCCGTCCGGTCAGCGGTTCGACGCCGAACCAGTGGCTTCCGCTGATCCCGCCGAGGAATCCCGCGCCGGTTCCGTCGGCCGGATTCAGCAGTTCGGTGTGGTAGGTGTACGGATCCTGGCCCTCGATCAGGGCGAGCAATGGAGCCGCGAGGGCGGTGACGATCACCAGCACGATGACGACCGCGCTGGCCTGGGCCCAGCGGTCGTGCCGCAGCGCGCGCCACAGGCTCCGGGAGGCCGGTGCAGCCGCCGGAACCGGGGCGCCGCCCGGCGACAGGATGTCGGACAACGGTTCCCTATGCAGATTCAGCGTTACTTGACGACGTGACAGTAAAGAACCCGAAGGAAATTCACCACGACGGCGGTGCCCGTCCCGGATCGTGAGACGCCGCCGCTGTCCCCCTCTCTCCGCGGGCGCGCCCCGTTCGCGCAGGTCACCAGCGGTCCGGCGGCCCGGCTCAGTGTGCCGTGCGGACAGCAGTCCGGCCACCCTTGTTGTCACCCGTTCGGACGTAGTCCCGGGACGGTCGGCTGACTCCGTTTGTGCCGCCGCACGCCCGGCGCTGGACTAGCCGCACTTAGTCAGTCTCCTGTGGACGGAAGGACCCGCCGATGTCTCGCTGCTCGCTCCGCAAGCTGGCCGGGGTGCTGTTTTCCGCGGCCGCGGCCGCCCTGCTGGTCAGCCCGCCCGCCTCGGCGGTCACCGCGGCGGTGAACGGCGGCGACGCGATGTACACCGTCTCGCCGGGCCCCGGCCGCGAGCCGTATTACTGCTCCGCCGGTTTCGCGATCCTCGTCAAAGACGTCCGGTACATCCTCACCGGCGGGCACTGCACCGAACACGGGCTCGACTGGAAAGACATCGGGCCCAACGTCGACACCCGCTTCCCCGTGACCGACTACGGCCGCGTCCAGGACCCGTCCGGCTCCGGGCACGCCAGGGTCGACCTCTACGACGGCAGCACCCAGCGGATCCTGCGCGCGGGCACCCCGCAGGTGGGGCAGCTGGTGTGCAAGAGCGGCATGACCACGAAGAAGACCTGCGGCAAGGTCCTCGGCCTCAACCAGACCGTGAACTACGGCGACGGCAAGCTGGTCGTCGGGACGATCGCCACCGACATCCCGGTCGACAGCGGCGACAGCGGCGGCCCGTTGTTCTACGCCGGGGTCGGCTACGGGGTGCTGTCCGGCGGGAACAGCCAGGTCAGCTTCTTCCAGCCGCTGCCGCCCGTGCTCGCTGCTTACGGCGCCACGCTCGCCTGAGCTTCAGGTCCGTGAGGGGAACCCTGATTCCCTCAGGGTTCCCCTCACGGACGGCAGAAACGGTTCGGAACGTTCAGGACTGCGCCAGGTCCGCGTGCCCCTCCCGCAGCGCGCGCTTGACGATTTTCCCGCTCGGGTTCTTCGGCAGCGCGTCCACGAACACCACGTACTTCGGGCATTTGTATCCGGCCAGGTGCTCGCGGGCATGCGCGAGCACCTGGCCCTCGGTGAGCGTGACGCCCTCGCGCGGCACGACCGCCGCGGTGACCGCCTCGATCCAGTGCGGGTGCGCGACCCCGAACACCGCGACCTCGGCGATCCCGTCGAGCAGGTACAGCGCTTCCTCGACCTCGCGGCTCGCGACGTTCTCGCCGCCGGTCTTGATCATGTCCTTTTTCCGGTCCACCACGGAGAGATAGCCCTCGTCGTCGAGCACGCCGAGGTCGCCTGAGTGGAACCAGCCGCCTTCGAAGGCCGCGGCGGTTTTCTCCTCGTCCTCGTAGTAGCCGAGCGTCGCGTGCGGGCTGCGGTGCACGATCTCGCCGACCTCGCCGGACGGCAGCTCGCGGCCGTCCTCGTCCACGATCCGGGTCTCGACGTTGATCGACGCCCGGCCCGCCGACCCGGCCTTCGCGAGTTGTTCGTGCGGGCGCAGGATCGTCGCGAGCGGAGCCATTTCGGTCTGGCCGTAGAAGTTCCACAGCTGCACGTCCGGCAGGCGGCGCGCGAGTTCCCGCAGCACTTCGACAGGCATCGCCGCCGCGCCGTAGTAGCCCTTCCGCAGGCTGGACAGGTCGGTCGTGTCGAACGCCGGGTGGCGCAGCAGCGAGATCCACACCGTCGGCGGCGCGAACAGCTTCGTCGCGCGTTCGCGTTCCACCGCGGCCAGCAGCGCCGCCGGGTCCGGGCCGGGCAGGATCACGCTCGTCGCGCCGAGGTAGACGTCGACCGACAGGAAGCAGTCCAGCTGCGCGCAGTGGTAGAGCGGCAACGAATGCACCTCGATGTCGTCGCCGGTCATACCGCCGTCGATCGCGGCCGACACGTACTGGGCGATCAGCGAACGGCTCGACAGCAGCACGCCTTTCGGCCGCGATTCGGTGCCGGAGGTGTACATCAGCCGCAGCGGATCGTCGTCCGCCACGAGCACGGCCGGAGCGGATTCGTCGCCGGGCTGGTCGATCCAGTCCGCGACGCTTTCCCATTCGCCGCCGCTGCCGCCGATCCGCCCGCGCAGGACGTCCGCGCGGCCCGCGCGCTTCAACGCCTCCGCCGCGGTGTCGAGCAACGTGTCCTCGGCGATCATCCCGGACACCCCGGCGTGGCCGAGGATGAACGCGACTTCCTCCGCGCCGAGCATGAAGTTCACCGGCACCAGCACCACGCCCAGTTTGGCCGTGGCGAACACGAGCACCGCGTACTCCCAGCAGTTGTGGCTGAGCAGCGCGAGCCGGTCGCCTTTCGCGAGACCGCGTTCGGCGAGCCGGTGGGCGCAGCGGTTGACCGCCGCGTCGAACTCGCGGTAGGTCGCCCGGCGCTCCCCGGAGACGATCGCGAGCTTGTCCGGGAGGCGCGACGCGGTGCGCCGCAGGAGATCCCCGACGGAATGCTGGCGGGCGTGCTGGATCGCATCCGCCGTTTCGGCGCTGAACGGGCTCGGCATAGCCGGAGTCTCATCCACCGGCGCCGCGCGCGCAAGCAGGACCGGCGGCGACTCTCGGCAGGCTTCCGGGCACACCCGGGGAGAGGCTCGTGGACGAGATCGAAGGACCGACGCCGCGGTCGCGTGCGGAGGCACCAGCGGCATCGGGCTGGCCGTCTACTACCAGATGCCCGACGCCGCCACCGCTCGCGCTGTGCTCGGATTCTTCGCCGTCCACGACCGAATACATCTCCACGCGGCCGCTCGCGCCGGAATAGGTGATCTCCAGCGTCCACTGGTGCGGCTGCCCGTCCGCGGGCACGGTGAGCGACTGCCGCCACGGCATCGGCCCGGTTTCCTTGGCCGCGCCGTCCAAGGTGTAGGTGACCTGCTTCAGCGAACCGGAGCCGGTCGCGTTCAGCACGACCGGCACGAACACCGTCCGGGCAGCAGTGCGAAAGTCCATGCGCACTGTACGGAGACGAGGCGGGACCGGCCCCGCCTCGGGAAAGCCCGTTCAGCCGTCCTTCGCCCACACCCGGACCGCGACCGCCACGGCGATCCCGGCGACGCCGAGCACGATGCCCGCGACCAGCAGCCCGGACGCGATCAACCCGAGCGCGGCCACCGCGAACAGCGCCGCCTCCAGGAAAAACCGTGTCGGCTCCGGGCTGCGCCGCTTGGCCCGGGGCGCGATCACGAGCCCCCAGATCGCCGCGGCCAGCGCCGGCCACAGCACCGCGGACAGGATGTCGAGGAACACGCTCCCGCCGAGCCGCGCACCGGCGACCGCGAGACCGGCGAGCAGCGCCAGTTCGGTCAGGAAGCGGAGGACGAGCACCGCGCCGGGGAAACCGCGCAATTCGGGTCGAGTGGTGGTCACGCGGGGAGCCTAACGGCCGGGACCGCGCTCCGTGCGCGGAGTGCGGACCCGGCCGGAAATCAGCGCCGCGCCACCATCCGCGACAGCGTCATCAGGATCGCCCCGAACACCAGCAGCGCCGCGCCGAACACGGCGAGCCGCGGGGTGTTCACGCCGGTCTTCGCCAGTGCCTGCTGCTTCGGCTGGCTGGCTTCCGCCGCCGCGGCCTGCTTCGGCTGGCTGGCCGCGACCTTCTGCGGGGCCGTCTTCTGTGCAGCCGGGGCCTTGGGCGTCACCTTCGCGACCTCGTGGACGCGGGCGGTGAGCGAATCGGCGTGCTTGGCGTCCGACAGAGACCCCGGCGGGTTCGCCTGCTTGCCGCCTGCCCAGACGAGACCGCTGATGTCCTTCTTCGCCGCGGTCGACGAGGTGGAGGCGGGCGGCTTCGTCGACGAGGACGTCGTCGGGCTTGCCTTCGTGGTCGTGGTCGGCGAAGTCGTGGCCGAACTCGTCGGCGTCTTCGTCGGAGTCTTGGTCGCCGAGGAGTTCGGCGGCGCGCTCGTGGTCGGTTTGGCCGACGTCGGCGGCTTGGTCGACGTGGTCGGCTTCGGCGGGGCCGGGGCCTCGCTCTTCGGGGCTTCTCCCCCGGCGAGCTTGATCAGCTGCTCCATCGAGCCGTTGAACGAGTCCTGGTCGCCCGGCTTGTTGCCGGAGTCCGAGTACTGCCAGATCGTGTAGTACCGCCAGCCCGAGGGCAGCGGACCCGCGCTCTGCGCGTACCGGGCGATGAACAGCGGATGCGTGTCGCCGAACGCCGCCGAGTCGCCGGTGCAGGTCTTCCACCAGTCGGTGGTGGTGTAGAGCATCGGCCAGCGCGACGTTTTCGCGTGCACCCGCTCGGAGAACGACTTCACCCACGACACCATCGCCGGCTTCGACAGGCCGAAGCACGTCGAGCCGTACGGGTTGTACTCGATGTCCAGCATCGGCGGCATCGTGCGGCCGTCCGCGGACCAGCCGCCGCCGTGCGCGACGAAATAGTCCGCCTGCGTCGCGCCGTCGGACACGTCCGGCCGCGCGAAGTGGTACGCGCCGCGGATCATCCCGACGTCGTAGGAGCCGTTGTACTGCTGCGCGAAATACGGGTTTCGGTACCCGGTGCCCTCGGTCGCCTTGACGTACGCGAAGCGCGCGCCGGCGTTCCAGGCCGCTTTCCAGTCCACATTGCCCTGATGCCCGGACACGTCCATGCCCGGCACCTCGGCGGGCGCTGCCACCGCCTGGGGCGCGTGCAGCAGCCCCAGCGCACCGGCGGCAGCCACCGCTGCCGCCGCGACGACCGCACCCGCCCGAGCCGCTATCCGCCCGGAGCCCGTCATCTTCCACTCCCTCTTCTTTTTCCGCCCTGGGAGCGCTCCGGCCGTCCGCTTCTCTTCCCCAAGATCGGCGCCGGATCACCTGGGCGTGCCCCAGTGTGTGTGACACGCGGGACGCCTGTAAACCACTGGGAGTGATGTGACGCCTGGTACACACGAGGTTTTGCCAGGTCACCGTGGGTGCGGCCGGAGCGGGCCGGGACGAAACTCACCCACCCCGGGTCACTGGCCCGCCACCCCTCGCAGCGGGTGACCGGCTCTCCGCTGAAGCGCACCGCCGCCGACCGGACAACGAACTCGCGGCGACTCCGCCCGCGCCGTCTCGCGCCAGGGCCGAAAGTCGGCGATGCGGGACCCGTTCGCGGACCCGGCACGCCCGGCCCGGCGAGGCGTTCACGAACAACTTCCTCGCGCCGGAAACCCTTGCCCGCACTGCGGAATCCCGCCTCTACCAGCACTTTTCGCCACAGTGCCGGTAACCGTGCGGACACGCAGGGTCAACCCGGCGGCCGTCTTCGCAACATCTTGGCAACCGGCTTGACACCGGCTGTGGTCCGGACCACCCTGCAGGACATTGGTCTACACCATTTGTCATTCAGCCCCGGTCGCTGCCGACCGGGCACCGAAAGGACGAAACACGTGAAGCGCTGGCTCAAGCTGGCGGCGGGAGCCGCCGCCATCACGCTCGCCACGGCCGGGTGTGCCGGCTCCGGCGGGAGTGAGAACGCCTCGAGCGCTGGGGGCGCGCAGGACGGCAAGCTGACGGTCTGGCTGATGACCGGCTCCGCGCCGGACAGCCTGACCTCCGCCCTGAACAAGGAATTCGAGGCCGCTCACCCCGGCG
This sequence comes from Amycolatopsis sp. NPDC054798, assembly GCF_053611505.1. Classification (NCBI taxonomy): domain Bacteria; kingdom Bacillati; phylum Actinomycetota; class Actinomycetes; order Pseudonocardiales; family Pseudonocardiaceae; genus Amycolatopsis; species Amycolatopsis sp. NPDC054798. The sequence goes on from NZ_JBSHAM010000062.1 coordinate 11,113, forward strand.
TCAAGGTCGACTACCAGATCCAGCAGTGGAACGGCATCCAGCAGAAGCTGACCACCGCGCTGGCGAGCGACACGCCGCCGGACGTCATCGAGGTCGGCAACACCCAGACCCCGGCGTTCGCCGCGCAGGGCGTGCTGCAGGACCTCTCCGCCGACGTCAACAACCTCAACGGCTCGCAGTGGCTGGCCGGGCTCAAGGCGTCCGGGCAGTACGACGGCAAGACCGTCGGCGTGCCGTTCTACGCCGCGAACCGCGTCGTCATGTACCGCAAGGACATGTTCGAGCAGGCCGGCATCGCCAAGACGCCGACCTCGAACGACGAGTGGCTCGACGCCATCGCCAAGCTGAAGGCCAAGTTCGGCAGCGACCCGCAGTTCCAGCCGCTGTACCTGCCGGGCCAGAACTGGTACGCGCTGTCGTCGTTCATCTGGGACAACGGCGGCGACATCGCCAAGGGCGAGGGCAAGACCTTCAAGGCGTCGCTGAACACGCCGGAAGCCAAGGCGGGCGTGGAGTTCTACAAGAAGCTCGTCGACACCTCCGGCACCACCGCGCCGAAGGACAACGACGAGGCCACCCCGCAGCAGGCGGGCATCTACGGCGGCGGCAAGGTCGCCATGTTCATCGGCACCCCGAACGAGGTGGCGACCGCGGCCAAGACCGACCCGGGCATCGCCGCCAAGACCGGCGCGTTCCCGATCCCGTCGAAGACCGCGGGCAAGGGCGCGCCGGTGTTCCTCGGCGGCTCGAACCTGGTCGTCCCGCTCAACAGCAAGCACCAGGACCTCGCGAAGGACTACCTGAAGCTGCTGACCAGCACCAAGTACATGACGCAGCTGGCCGCGGGCGGCTACGTGCCGGGCACCTCCACCGACGTCAGCGCGCTCGACAAGGACCCGCTGGGCGCGGTGATGGCGAAGGCGTCGAAGGACGGCCACGCGATGCCGGCCAGCCCGAAGTGGGGCGAGGTCGAGTCCGGCCAGAACCCGCTGAAGGACATGCTGACCGCTTACCTGACCAGGAAGAAGACCCTGGACCAGGCCGCGGCCGACGCGAACACTGCCCTCGACAAGATCATCGGCGGATGACCGCGACGAAGGACAAGCCGATGCCGGCGGGGGCGACCCCGCCGGCATCGGCGCACGTCGGGGCGGCGCGACGGCGCGGCACCGGGTGGTTCAGCGAACGGCTCATGCCGTACCTGCTGATCCTGCCCGCGCTCGCCGCCGTGCTGGTGCTGCTCGGCTGGCCCACCGTCCAGATGCTCGGCATCAGCCTGCGCCAGCTCGACCTGCGCGAGCTGGTGACCGGCAAGATGGTGTGGATCGGCTTCAAGAACTACGCCGACGTGCTGTCCGACCCCGAGTTCTGGGCAGTCGCGATCCGCACGATCCTCTTCACCGGCGCGCTCGTCGCCGCGACGCTGCTCGTGGCGCTGCTGATCGCGGTGCTGATGCGGCATCTCCACCCGGTGCTGCGGATCTTCGTGCAGATTTCCCTGGTGCTCGCGTGGGCGGTGCCGGTCATCGCCACCACCACGGTGTTCCAGTGGATCTTCGACCAGCAGTACGGCATCCTCAACAAAACCCTGGACCGGCTGGGCTTCCACTCCTTCATCGGATACTCGTGGTTCTCCAGCGGCACGAGCACGCTCGTCGTGATCGGGCTGCTGGTGCTGTGGCAGGCCGTGCCGTTCGTCGCGTTCACGCTCTACGCGGGCCTCATCGGCGTGCCGCGCGAGCACTACGAGGCGGCGGGGATCGACGGGGCCGGGCCGTGGCAGACGTTCCGCGCGGTCAGCTGGCCGGCGATCCGGCCGATCCTGACCATGGTGACGTTCCTGTCGATGCTGTGGGACTTCAACATGTTCGCCCAGGTGTGGGCCATCCGCCAGGGCGGCCCGGACGGCGCGAGCACGACCCTGGCGATCCTGCAGTACCTCAAGGGCATCGCGGGCAGCCACTTCGGCTCCGCCGCGGCCATCGCCACCATCATGCTCGTGCTGCTCCTGCTGGTCACCGGCCGGTACGTGCAGCTGCTGGTCCGGACGAAGGACGGGGAGATCGCGTGAAAAAGTCCCTGCCCGCCCGGATTCTGGTGTCGATCGCCGGCGTCTTCGTGGCGCTGCTGTTCCTCTTCCCGACGTACTGGATGTTCACGACGTCGCTGAAGACGCCGGGCGACGTGCTGTCGCCGAAGTACGACCTGATCCCGACCTCGGCGACGCTGTCGAACTTCGCGTCGGCGCTGACCAAGCCCGGGTTCGTCACGTATCTGAGCAACAGCCTGATCGTGACGCTCGGCGCGGTGCTGGCCGCGCTGATCGTGGGCGTGCTGGCGGCGATCCCGCTGGCCCGCTTCCGCTTCCGCGGCCGCAAAGGGTTCCTGCTGCTGATCCTGGTCGCCCAGCTGGCCCCGCTCTCGGCGCTGTTCATCCCGATGTACCTGCTGATGCGCGACATCGGGCTGCTGAACACGCTGCCGTCGCTGCTGCTGGTGTACTTCGCGACGTCGCTGCCGTTCACCGTGTGGATGCTCTACGGGTTCGTCAACGGCATCCCGTACGACCTCGAAGAGGCCGCGATGATCGACGGATGCAGCCGGGTCGGCGCGTTCCGCCGGGTCACGCTGCCGCTGCTCGGCCCCGGTCTGGTGACCACGTCGGTGTTCAGCTTCATCACCGCGTGGAACGAATTCCTGTTCGCCCTGGTGTTCATGCGGGACCAGTCGAAGCAAACGCTGCCGGTGTGGCTGTCGTCGTTCAAGACGGCGTTCTCGATCGACTGGGGCGGCGTCATGGCGGCGTCGGTGATCTACGCGATCCCCGCGGTGATCTTCTTCCTGATCGTGCAACGGAAACTCGTGTCCGGCATGACCGCCGGCGCGGTGAAGGGATGACGGTGGCTGACCTGTCCGAACCCCGGCGGCTCGCCGAAGCCGTTCTGCTGCCCGGATTCGCCGGAACCACCGCGCCGGACTGGGTGCGCCGCCGCCTCGCCGAGGGCCTCGGCGGCGTGATCCTGTTCGGCCGCAACGTGGTCGACGACGAACAGGTCGCCGCGCTCACCGCCGCGCTGCGGTCCGAGCGGGACGGCGTCGTCGTCGGGATCGACGAGGAAGGCGGCGACGTCACCCGCCTCGACGTCGGCAAGGGCTCGTTCGTGCCCGGCCCGCTCGCACTGGGCGCGGCCGGGGATCCGGAGCTGACCGCGGCCGTCGCGGCCGCTCTCGGCGAGCGGCTGGCGGCGTGCGGGGTCACGGTGAACCTCGCGCCGTGCGCGGACCTCACGCTCGCCGCGGAGGATCCGGGCATCGGCGTGCGGGCGTTCGGCTCGGACCCGGTGGCGGCCTCGCCGCACGTGGCGGCATTCGTCACCGGCATGCAGAAGTACGGCGTCGCCGCGTGCGCGAAGCACTTCCCCGGCCACGGCGCGGCGACCGAGGATTCGCACCTCTCTCTGCCGGTGCTGCCGCGGACCCCGGCCGAGCTGCGGGAGGTCGAACTGGTCCCGTTCGCCGCGGCGATCGAGGCGGGCGTCCGGACAGTCATGTCCGGGCACCTCGTCGTGCCCGAATGGGGCAGCGAACCGGCGACGTTCAACCGGACCGCGCTCGTCGACGTGCTGCGCGGCGAACTCGGCTTCACCGGTGCGGTCATCACCGACGCGCTGGAGATGGGGGCTGTCTCCGGGGCGTACGGGCGGCACGACGGTCTCGGCGAGGCTTCCGTCCGTGCGCTGCTCGGCGGCGCTGACGCGCTTTGCCTCGGCGGGGCCGCATTCGACGCGGAGACGCTGGACCGGACCGCGGAGGCGATCGCCGCGGCAGTGGCCGAAGGGCGGCTTTCCTTAGAACGGCTGGCCGATGCCGCTGCCCGGACCGCTTCGCTGGGCACCTCCCCCGCTCCGGCGACGGTGCAGCCGGTGGACTACTCGCTCGGCCTGTCCGCCGCCCGGGCCGCCCTGCGGATCACCGGCACGCCGAAGCTCACAGGTCAGTCGCTGGTGGTGGACGTGCAGACCGAACCGGGCATCGCGGCCGGGCCGATGCCGTGGGGCCTGGGGGCGCACCTGGCGGAACTGGTCCCGGGCACGCGGACGATGTCAGTGTCCCCGGACGACGTCTCGACGGTCCTGGCGGAGGCCGCGTCGGCGGAGAGCGTCGTGGTGGTGACCCGGGAGGCGCACCGCCATCCGGCGGTGCGGGAGTTCATGGCCGGACTGTCCACTGTGGACTACATCCGGGTCGAAACCGGGGTTCCCGGGCCGGAGACCGGTCCGGGACCGCGGATCGACACCTTCAGCGGCTCCTACGTGAGCCTGCGCGCCGCGGCGGAGTACCTGGCTCGTTCCTGACACTGTCGGTGAGGGGAACCCTGATTCCCTCGGGGTTCTCCTCACCGACGGCGGGCTTACGACGAAGGCCCGAGGGCCAGCTCAGCCCACACGGTCTTCCCTCCGGACCGGGAGATCTGGCCCCACCGGTCGACGACAGCGTCGACCAGCGCCAGGCCGCGCCCGCCGCCCGCATAGCTTTCCCGAGGCCGGGCGAGGTCGGAGAGGGAGTCGGACACCTCGATCAGGATCCGGTCCCCGCGCAACGACAACGCCAGCTCGCACGGCGGACGCGCGTGCCGCATCGCGTTGCAGGCCATCTCGTCGAGCACCAGGCGCACGTCAGCCACCGCGTCCGGGCCTGCGCGCGGGCGATGGCGGCGCACGAACGCGACCGCCTGGTCCCGGATCCTCCGCAGCGTCGTGAAATCCTGGTCCAACTTCAAGCTCAGCCGCGCACCCGCCGTGGCGGCGGTGCCAGCTTCCCCCGGCGACGCTGCTCCGGCGGGCAAGCGACTGTGCTGAAACTCGTCCACGGTCACGCTTGGCCTCCTCCCGCACCTGCCTTGCGCCCGTCCGCGAGTGCTCGATGCCGGTCTCGGTACTGCCAGGCGAAGGAAAGGCGCCCGCCCGTGCGGCCGCCCGCTCCAGTCTCAGGACTCACGCCGTGGCGAGCATCGGCCCCCGGTGCTGTCCTCCCGAGATCTCTCCCCAGCCTTTCAGGGGCCGGATGCCCGCTGACCAGAGACGGCAAACCACAAACCCGGCAAAGGCGCCCCGAGTTTCCCGCAGCCCGGTTTCCCCGCGTTTTTCCCGCTCTTTGCTGTGCGGGGCCCAACGCGCTGTGCCACCTTTTTCCCATGACTGAAATGCCTGCTTACCCGTCCCCCTCCTCCGGTACTCCCGCCGATCGCCCGCCGCGCCCGGCAGCGATCACCGGCGCGTTCTGGGCATTCGTCGCCGCGATGCTCGTCGGCGTCGCCGCGGCCGTGTTCCTGTTCTTCTCGCGCGACGCGGTGGCCGACGCGATGCGAAGAGCGAACGCGCAGAACGCCACGCGCCTCACCGACGCCCAGATCGACCAGGCGGTGACGATCGGCGTCGTCGCCGGAGCGGTGCTCGCGATCGCGTTCTCGTTGCTGCACTTGCTGTTCGCGTTCAAACTGCGCGCGGGACGCAATTGGGCCCGGATCGTGCTCACGGTGCTCACCGCCCTCCAGGTCGTCTCCCTGCTGGCCGGACGGACCACCGTCGTCGGCTACGTCAGCGCCGCCTTCGCCGTGCTCGGCGTCGTCCTGTCTTTCCTCCCGGAAGCCAGCCAGTACATCGCGGCCGCGAAGGCTCGCCACTGACCGGCGGCCGCCGGTTTGAAGGCGGCAGGACGCGGGTAACCGGGTCCGATCCGCACCGGGTCTATTGCCGAGGTCTCTTTTTCACGAGGAATCCGCAAAACACTGGAAAAAGAGAAGAGGTTATCGACATGAGCGACACCGCCGGGAACAAGGCCGAGGAAATCAAGGGCAAGGCCAAGGAAGCGCTCGGCAACGCCACCGGGAACGAGCAGTGGCAGGCCGAGGGGAAGGCAGAGCAGGCCAAAGGCGCGCTCAAGCAGGCCGGAGAGAAGGTCAAGGACGCCGTCAAGGGCGTGAAGGACTGACACTCGCGGCGAATCGGCGGCCGGGACTTCGGTTCCGGCCGCCGATTCTCGCGAGAGTCGTGTTCGCCGCGCCGCGGAGCCTCGACGGCCTCGGCCGGACCGCGGCGTTTGCTCCCCCGGCCCGCCGGGTAGCCGGAGAACTCGGCAAGACTCCCCGGACACTCAAGGAAAGGCTCTATGGCTGCTGCAGCGCATTACGTCGAGGTCAACGCTCCCGCCCAGGCCTGCTACGACTGGTGGTGGCCCCTGACGCGGCTGCCGGAACTGTTCTCCGACGTCCGCTCGGTCGAGGCGCTGGACGACGACGCGACCCGCACCCGCTGGAAGGTCGCCGGACCGGCCGGGTCCACAGTGGAATGGGAAGCCCGGATCGCCGAGGACGCGCCGCCGCGCAAGATCGCCTGGACGACTGTGGACGACGCGGACCCGGACGTGCGCAACGCCGGGGTCGTCCGCTTCGACGACAAGGGCGACGGCCGCACCGGCGTCGAGATCTCCCTTGAATACCAGCCCCCGGCGGGCAAACTGGGAGAAGCGGTCGCGTCGCTGCTCGCCGACCCGCAGAAGAAGGTCGAGCGGGCCGCTGAGCAGTTCCGGACCGTCATCGAAGCCCGCTGACCACGTCGGCGCTTCACGCCGGGGCGGAGAGCAGGAGCGACCGTGGCTTTTATCAAGGGGCACCCACGACGTGTCCTTGTGGCGCGAGCGCTCCTCTTGGCGGCCTGGTGGTCTGTCTACACGTTCGTGGTCCGGCCCCTGCTGCCGGACGGGGACGTCGTGGGCATCGTCCTCATCATCGTGCTGTCACTGGGAATCTTGGCCGTGCCGATCGTCGCCGCGTGCCGTCGCCGAAAACGTCGGTGAGCCGCCCGGCTACCGGGTCGGCACCGTGTCCATGGGCGCGCCGCCAACGAAATCGGGAAGCGGGAATTCATGTTCGACGGCTTCACCACCGCGACAGTCGACGGTGCCGACTGCCCCGTTTTCGTCCGGCACGCGGGCAGCGGCCCGCCGGTGTTGCTGCTGCACGGGCATCCCCGTACTTCCGCGACCTGGCATCGGGTTGCGCCGCGGTTGGTCGAGCGCGGATTCACCGTCGTCTGCGCCGACCTCCCCGGATACGGCCGTTCCGGCAAACCGGAACCCGCCGAAGACCACGAGCCGCACTCCAAACGGGCAAGCGCGCGCCGTCTGCTGGCAGTGATGCGCGCGCTGGGCCACGAACGGTTCTCCGTGGTCGGGCACGACCGGGGCAGCTACCTCGCCCTCCGCATGGCGCTCGACCATCCGGACCAGGTGCTCCGGGCGGTGCTCGCCGACTGCCTGCCGATCAGCGAGCACCTCGGCCGCATCACCCCGCAGTTCGCGACCGCGTGGTGGCACTGGTTTTTCTTCGCCCAGCCCGAAACCCCGGAACGCGTGATCAACGCCGACCCCGGCTCGTGGTACCGGGGCGACCCGGAAAAGATGGGCCGCGAGAACCACGCCGAATGGCGCGCGGCGATGCGGGATCCGGAAGTGGTCCGCGGCATGCTCGAGGACTACCGCGCCGGCCTCACCGTGGACTACCGGGACGAACTCGCCGACCGCGCCGCCGGTCGCATGCTCAAGCAGCCGGTGCTCGTCCTGTGGTCGCTGCGGGACGACCTGGAAGACCTCTACGGCGATCCCGTGGGAATCTGGCAGGAATGGGCCGAGGACGTGCGCGGGTGCGGCATCGACTCCGGACACCACATGGCGGAACTCGCCCCCGTGGAGGTCTCCGCGGCTGTCGCGGACTTCCTCGAACCGCTCAAAGCGGAGTGAGGCCGCGGCTTTGCGCCGTGTCGGTACGGCCCCTCGCGGGCGCTCCGCCGACCAACCAGGTTCGGCCCGCTGCCGCCCTGTCTCATTGCTGTCACGCGGCAAGTACGGTCACTGTCGCGGGCGGCAGCCAGGTGTGGGGAGGAGGCCAGCTCTTCCCACACGGCCGATAATCGCCCTCGGTTTCGTGCGGGACAGTCTTGATCCGCGAGACGCTGCTCGCTTCGGCTGGCGGCCCTTCCGCTGTACCGCACGCCTTCAGCGCGCCAGGGGCGGTGGGTTGTCGCGCAGACGCGCCAAGCGTCTGGCTTGCAGCTGCGGTCCGCAGAATGCCGCCGCCGCAGCCAGGCCGAAACCGGCCACACTCCACAACCATCCCAGGTTCCCGGGCACCAGGGACACGAGATCGATCGCGGCTGTACAGGCGAACAACGCCGTCATCGTCAGCCGGTTCTTCCGCGCCTGACGCAGGCTGCGCTCGGCGAACTCGACAGCGAGCCGGTATACGGCTGGATCGGCGGGGATCCGGCCGAACTCCGCGGCGCGCGAGGCCAGCCGCACCTGGCGCAGCGATACCGCATCGCCGAGCAGCTCCCGCGCCACGCGCAACTGCGCGCGCGACATCGCGCTAAGCGCCCAGAAGCCCATGACCGCACACGCTCCGCCGGCCACCGCCGCGAGCCACCATGGAAACGTGGTCAGCGCTCCCGTCAGCACCGCGCCCGCAAGTCCGGCGACGACCCCGGCCGCCACCGCACGACCCCAGATCTTGCCCGCCTCTCCCACACCTTCATTGTCCGCCACCGCGCGTCCCGGTGCCGCCGGCCTTTTCTCGCGCCCGTGGGACCGCAGGTGCCCCGCAGTGAGCATCGCCGGGATCGCGCGGCACGCAGTCGGCGAACCTTGTCGGCACTGAGCCTCGACTGCCGGCTGACCCGCTCTCGCCCGGAATACGTGCAGTCGCAGGCGGCAACGGTTCCAGAGAGCGGCTTCCGACGGCATGGAGACATTGCTCGACATCTATCTCAACGTCCAACTGGCCATGGGGCTCGCGTGGCGCGAACTCGCGCCCGGCCCGCCACGACCGAGGCACCGAGTTCGAGGGACCGGTGCGACAAGCGTCTTCGGCCATCGCGCCGTCATGGCCGTCGGCGAACGGAGGAACGAAGACCCCCAGCTGCCAGAACCTCCGGCCCGGCGAGCCCGTGCACGTCGGACCGGATCAGACCGTGACGCGCGCCGGATCGTGCTCGACCAGGCGCGGCCCAGACAGGCCGCTGGCCCACGCGTCCAGAAGCCCGAAATCGCCCGGCCGCGGCCAGGCTTCCCGCGTCATGCCGCGTCGGCGGCCAGGCTGCGGGTGAACGCGACCCGGTCCAGCCCCGGCCCGTCGTAGTCCGGGAGCACGTCGGACACCTCGAACCCGAGCCGGGCGTGATAGGCGCGCGAACCGGCGTTCTGCGGGCTGGTGATGCACTTGACCTTCCGCACCCCCAGCTCCCGCACCTGCCCGAAGAACCACTCGTACAACGACCGCCCGATCCCCTGGCCGTGCAGTTCCGGGTCCACGCCGACGAAGTGGATGTAGGCGGTGTCCGGGTCGGTCTGCGAAACGAAGCCGATCAGGAACGCCGCCAGCGTCCCGTCCGGACGCTCGGCCAGGCGGCTCGTCGTGGTGAAGTGCTGGAAGTACAGGCGCGGCACCAGCAACGCCCGCTCCTTCGCTCCGGCTTCGCCCTTCAGCCCGCCCCACCACGGGCCCAGCGCGGCGAGCACCCGCGCGTGGTCGTTTTCGGTCGGCTGGCGGAAAGTCAGGTCGGCACTCATGCCCCGACCCTCTCGTTTCCGCGCCCGCCAGGCAACTCGGTTATCGTCGCGGGTCGACGTGGACCTTCGGAGCCCCCGGCGGCCGCTCCCCGCCGAGAACCGCCGCGACCTCGTCCAGCCCGACCGTCGCCGCCACCAGCGGCCGCGGGTCGACTTCCCCGGCCGCGTACGCTTCGATCGCCTGCGCCAATCCCGGCGATCCGCTCAGCACGCCGATCGCGGTGACGTCCTTCAACGCCAGCGCCCGCGTGTCGATGAGGCTCGGCCTCCCCGCGAGTCCGATGCAGACGATCCGCCCCGCCGGTTCGACCACTTCCGCCGCGAGGGCCGGAGCCGCGGGATCGCCGGTCGCGTCCACCACCGCGTCGAAGGGCGGCTCCGGCACGCTCGTGCCGGCGGGAAAACCCAGCCCTCGCGCGAATTCCACCGACCACGGCGTGGCGCCCACCAGATGCACCTCGCTGCCCGCGGCGCGCAGGAACAGCGCGGTCAGCAGCCCGATCGTCCCCGGGCCGAGCACCAGCACCCGCTCCCCCGCCGCCGCCCGCGCCGCGCGGCACGCGTTGCCGCCCGGTTCGGCCAGCGCGCCGGCGACCGGATCCACCGTTTCCGGCAGCTCGTGCAGCGAGCGCACCGGCACCGCGAGGCGTTCGGCGAGCGCTCCGGCCCGGCCGCCCCGGATGCCGACCTCCTGCCTGTTCGCGCAGACGTGCTGGCGGCCGCCGCGGCAACGCCGGCAGTCCCCGCACCCCAGCATCGTGTCGCCGGTGACGCGGCGGCCGACCCACGCGGGGTGCACGCCGCGACCGACCTCCGCCACCGTGCCGCACCATTCGTGGCCGAGCCGCATCGGGTACCGGGCGTGCCCGTCGGCGAGGTACTGCATCTCGCCGGTGAAGAACTCGACGTCGGTGCCGCACACCCCGGCCCGCTCGACGTCGACGACGACCTCGCCGACCCCGGCGACCGGCTCCGGCACCTCGGCCGGACCGGCCTCCCCCGGCCCGGTCACCACGAACGCCCGCATGGTCCCGATCGTAGCGGCGCTCCGCCGTTCACGCCCTCGCGCAAAAAGGTGGCTGCCGCCGGAGCACGACCCCGGGACGGCACCGCTCAGCCGGTCGTCCTCTCCCGCAAAAACGCCGCCGTCGCCGGGTCCGCCGGATAGAACGACTCGATCACCAGCTCCGCGACAGTCACGTCCAGCGGCGTCCCGAAGGTCGCTACGGTGCTGAAAAAGACGAGTTCCAGGTCCTCGTGCCGGTAGCGCAGCGGAACGAAGATATCGCCCGGCCCGGGGACCTCCACCTCCGGAACCTCGTCGTCGCACGGATACCCGCGCAGTTCCTCCAGCAGCTCGGCCAGCCCGGCGTCCGCCGTCTGCTCGACCTGACGGCGCAGCCGCCCCAGCAGATGCGCCCGCCACTCCCCCAGATTCAGCACCCGCGGAGCCATCCCGTCCGGGTGCAGCGTCGCGCGCAGGACGTTCACCGGACCGGTCAGCAGCCCCGGCGCGATGCCTTCGGTGAGCACGCCGAGGCTGAGGTTGGCGTCGACGAGGTTCCAGCCGCGGTCGACCACCGCCGCCGGATACGGGTCGTGCCCGGCGAGCAGCCGCCGGACGGCCTCGCGGACGACAGCCATCTCCGGGGCCCCGATGTCCGACTCGCCGTAGACGGGCGCGTAGCCCGCGGCGAGCAGCAGGCGGTTCCGCTCGCGCAGCGGGATGTCGAGGTGCTCGCCCAGCCGCAGCACCATGTCCCGGCTCGGCTTGGACCGCCCGGTCTCCACGAAGCTCAGGTGGCGCGTCGAGATGTCCGCCGCGATCGCGAGGTCGAGCTGGCTGATGCGGCGGCGGTCGCGCCATTCCCGGAGCAGTTCGCCGACCGGGGCCTTCACCGTAGTCGTCACCCGCCCGACGCTACGGCGTCGCCCGCCGCGGGACCATTACCCCCGAGGTAACGGCGCGTGCACCACCAGCGCCTCGGCGAGCGGTTTGCGTTCGAGGTCCGGCACCTCGCAGTCCGGCGCGGGATAGCCGACCGGGAACAGGATGTACGGCCGTTCGGTCGCCGGGCGCTCGAGGACCTCGTTCAGGAAACCCATCGGGTTCGGGGTGTGGGTGAGCGTCGCCAGGCCCATCGTGTGCAGGGCGGTGATGAACATGCCGCAGGCGATGCCGACGCTTTCGTTGACGTAGTAGTTCTTCCGCAGCGAGCCGTCCGGCAGCGGCGTGCTCTTCTGCGCGAACGCGACCACCAGCCACGGCGCGATTTCGAGGAATTCCTTGTGCTCGTCGGTTTCGAGCCGGGCGAGCGCCGCGTGCCAGTCCGGCGCGCTCCGCTCCCGGTAGAACCTCCGCTCCTCGACCTCGGCCGCCTCGCGCACCGCGCGCTTCACGTCCGGGTCGGCGGTCGCGACGAACGTCCACGGCTGGTGGTGCGCCCCGCTCGGCGCGGTGTTCGCGATCCGCACCGCGGTCTCGATCGCTTCGAGCGGCACCGGGTCCGGGGAGAACCAGCGGACCGACCGGCGCCGGTCGAGCAGCCGGTACAGCTCCTGCCCGCGCGCGAGGCTCTCCTCCGGGGACAGCCGCGGCGGCGCGTAGGGGACGAACGGATGGGTGTGCCGGGTCATGCTCCGACCCTGCCGCGCCGGCGGTCATCGGTCCAGTTCACATTTCTGGTGAAGGACATAAGCTGAACTGATGTCTCCCTCGTTGCGTCAGCTCGAGTATCTGGTCGCGGTCGCGGACACCGGCGGCCTCACCGCGGCCGCGGACAGCTGCCACGTGTCGCAGTCGGCGGTGTCGCTGGCGATCGCCTCGCTGGAACGGACTCTGGGCGTGCAGCTCATCCTCCGCGGCCCAGGACGGGCGACCGCGCTGACCGACGCCGGCCGTCAGGTCGTCGGCGAGGCCCGCGCTGTGCTCACCTCGGTCGCCGAACTCGGCACCGCCGCCCGCGATTTCGGCCAGGACCTCGCCGGACGCCTGAGTTTCGGCTGCTACACGCCGCTCGCGCCGTTGCACGTGCCCGCCGCGCTGGCGACCTTCCGCACCCGGCATCCGGAAGTCGACGTCACCTTCGTCGAAGGCACGCTGCCGGACCTTCAGCACCTGCTGCTGGAGGGCCGCTGCGATCTGGCCGTGCTGTACCGGCAAGACCTGGTGCCCGGCATCGCCGTGGACAAGCTGTACGACCAGCCGCCCAGCGTCCTCCTCCCGCCGGACCATCCCTTGGCGCGCCGCAAGACGGTTTCGTTGCGCGCCTTGGCCGACGAGCCGTTCATCCTGCTGGACGTACCGCCGTCGGAGCGGTATTTCCGGGACGTTTTCGCTGCTGTCGGCCTGCCCATGCCGGTCGCGCACCGCACGACGAGCTTCGAACTGGCCCGCGCCCTGGTCGCCCGGGGCTTGGGTTACACGCTGTCGGTGCAGCGGCCGCCGTTGGAACTTTCCGTGGAGGGCACGCCGTTCGCTGTCCGCCCGCTGCGCGAGCGTGTCCCGACGACGCCGGTCGTGCTGGCCCGCGCCGAAGGTGCGCGGTTGACCCGGCGAGCGGAAACGTTCCGCACCTTCTGCCGGGAGTTTTTCGGCGCTAAAGCGTAATACGGCGCGGTTCACGCCCAAGCAGCTCGCCGAGCACCGGGCTCGTCTCCGCGAAATGACCTTCGCGCGCCGCCTGAAACATCGTCAGCGTCATCCGCGCCTCCGGCCCGCTCCCGAGCCACTCCTCGTCGTCCACCACGACGCGCTTCACCTCGCGCCCGCTGACCCGCTCAGCGATCTCGGCCAGATCGTCGAACGTCACCGCCCGCCGCGCCGTCAACGTCACCGGACCGTCGAATACCCGGTCGCCCGCAAGAACAATTGCCGCCGCCTCGGCGACGTCGGCCCGATCAGTCCACGAAACCGGCCCGTCCGCCGGCGCCCTGATCACCCCGTCCTCCCGCCACGACCCGAGCAGCCACCCCAGGCTGTGCGCGTAAAACCCATTGCGCAGCGCCGTCCACGCCACCCCGGAATCAGCAAGCACCCGCTCCGTAGCGGCGTGCTCGACCCCCGGCGAAAACGGCGTGTCCAGCCGGGCATTCTGATGGCTCGTATAGAAAATCCGTTGCGCCCCGGCCTCGACCGCCGCCTCGATCCCCGCACGATGCAACCCGACCCCGTCCGCGTGCGGATCGTTCGAGGAAACCAGCAGTACCTTTTCGGCCCCTTCAAAGGACTTCCGCAGTGCCGCCGGATCCTCATAGGACCCTTGCCGCACCCGCACGCCGCGTTCCGCGAAATGCCGCGCCTTCCCGACATCCCGGACGCTGACGCCGATCCGCTCCGCCGGAACCCGTTCGAGGAGGTGCTCCACCGTCGCCCCGTTGAGCGCACCGGCCGCCCCCGTGATCACAATCATGTCCGTATCGCCTTCTGTCTCAACGCTTTCGGAGCAACGGCAGCAGGATGTCGTCCACCAGATGCCGCACGAACCGCTCATCGCAACGCTCTCCCGCGACAACGATCCGGTGCACGATCACCGCAGGCGCCACCTCCGCGAACAACTCCGCCCCGCCCGGCGCCAGCTCTTCGCCGGACAGCCGGTCCCCCATCGCCCCTTCGTCGCGACGCAAGATCCGGCGCATCTCTTCCGCCAACCGGGGATCGCCGCGCATTCCCGCGAACAACGCACCCAGCAGCCCGATCTCCTGCTCAGCGATCTCCCGCGCCAGCCACCGCACGACAGTCAGCAAGTTCTCCCGGAGACCGCCCGCGCCCGCTTCGGGCGGAGCACTTCCTTGCCGCTGCTCCACCGCCGCCGCGACAAGGGCCGCCTTGTCCCGGTGCCGCCGGTAAATCGTCGTCTTCGCCACCCCGGCACGACCCGCGACCGCCTCGATGGACAACTGGTCGTAGCCGACCTCGGTCAGCAACTCCAGCACCGCTGCGTGAATCGCGTCGTCCCGCCGGGCATCACGCGGCCTGCCCACCCCCGACGATTCCTCGCCCACCGGCCCTCACTTCCGATACGCTACCGTTTCGTATCGAAACTACGCCGTGGTTGTGAGACCGTCAAGCAGGCCACGGCAGCACCCTCAACTCCGGCCATTGCTCCTGCCAGCGCCGGGCTTTCGCCTCGTACGAACTCCGCGGCGCATGACCAGGATTAGGCCGGACAACGAGATTGAACACATCAGCGAACCCGTGCGGCGCGTAGACCCGCCACTCCCCGCCGCTGCCCTGCCGAATCCCCAGACAGGGCGTCGTGGACGGAAACGAATCGATCGCTGCCTCGGTCGACGGATACGGCTCGCACGGAACGCCGAAGCGGTCCTCGTACCAGAGATGCACCCGCGCCTCGTTGCGGATTTCCACCGTGACCGGGAGATCCCCGAACCTCCGCGCACCCTTCTCGATGACCGAGTTTTCGGCTTCCCAGCTGAGATCGGAGTCGTCGAAGTAGAACAGGTCGTAGTCCTTGATGCCCTCGGCGGGCGGCCGTCCGGTCACCACGTTCCAGACCGTTTGACAGAGGCAGCCCGCGGTCAGGTACCAGCCCGGAAGATCCAGTTCAGCCGCCCGCGCCAGCACTTCCGGCACGAATTCGTTGCGAGTCGCCATCTCGCGGAATGCCCCCAGCTGCTCGTCGATCGCGAGCCGTCCGTAGTCCATGCCCCGGTTTAGCACGGCGAGCCGGTTACCTCCCGGGTAATCGACCAGCCGCTGGTTTTCGGACAGGCTTGGCCGTACCGAAACCGGGACGACACAAGGAGAACCCCGCGATGACCACTACCGCACCGACCGCCGCCGCCATCGCCCGCCGTTACCTCGACGTCTGGAACGAGACCGACCCGCAGCGCCGCCGCCAGCTGGTCTCGGAGGTCTTCGCACCGGGCGCGACCTACACCGATCCCCTCGGCGCGGTCGCCGGACAGGACGAGATCGACGGCTTCATCGGCGGCGCGCAGGCACAGTTCGCTGGGCTGGTCTTCAGCCTGCCCGCGGACCCGGACGCACACCACGACCTCGCCCGCTTCCAGTGGCACCTGTCGGCCCCGGGCAACCCGGACCCGATCGCGATCGGCTTCGACGTGATCGAACTCGCCGACGGGCGGATCGCCAAGGTGCACGGGTTCCTGGACAAGATTCCGGGCTGACGCGGAGAACCGCGGCGGCCGCGATGTGGTTGAGACCACATCAGGAGGTTCAGACCACCCGGGAGGTCTGAACCTCACCGGCCGGGCCGGGCATCTCAGCCTCGCCGGCGCCAGAACGCGGAGACCTCGCCAGGCCACGCGGCGAGAACGCCGGAATTCACTGGCCACGCCGCGATAACCCAGCCGCACCAGCGCACGCCACGTCAGATCTCGCCCATCGCACAGCGACATCGCCAGCCGCGTCGCGAAAACTCAGCTCACCGAGGCACGCTCCGGGTGCGACAGCACGCGGAGCCAGAACTCACCAGCTCACGCCACGCCAGAACAACGGAATCCAGCCATACCGGGAAACCCCCGCTCCCAGCCACGCCGCGCCGCACGCGCGAGTTCGTGGCCCTCCCCACTCTGTCCGTACCCCGCGGGGCGCCTGAGAGTTTCACCCGCGTGGATACGCGGGCTTGCACCGTCGGCGGCACCGGCTGGTGGTCTCCTGCCGATGCGCTTTCCAGAGGCGTCTCGTCCGCGCGGTCCAGGGTGCCTGAGAGGTTCCGGGGAGGACTTGCTCCTTCGGCGCCGGTCCGGGGATGCCGGTCCGGTCTCTCCCGCGCGGGTTCGTCGATCGCGCGCCCAGTCTAGCGCGGACCAAGATCAGCCCGTGCGGCGGGCGTTGCGGCGCTGGGTCAGCTCGTCCGGCACGACGGCCTCGACCAGGCCGCCGTCTGCGCGCTCGGCCGGGAACTCGTGGATCGTGCCGCTGATCTCCTGCATCGCCCCGCTGACCGCGATGCCGAACACGCCCTGGCCGCCCTGGAGCAGATCCACGATCTCCTCCGGCGAGGTGCATTCGTACACCGTGGTGCCGTCGGAGAACAGCGTGACCTTCGCCAGGTCTCGCACCCCGCGCACGCGCAGGTGGTCCACCGCGACCCGGATGTTCTGCAGCGAGACCCCGGTGTCCAGCAGGCGTTTCACGACCTTGAGGACCAGGATGTCCTTGAACGAGTAGAGCCGCTGCGACCCCGAACCGTGCGCCGTCCGGATGCTGGGCGCGACCAGCTTCGTGCGCGCCCAGTAGTCCAGCTGGCGGTAGGTGATCCCGGCGATCTGGCAGGCCGCGGGACCGCGGTAGCCGACCAGTTCGTCGGGCAGCGAGGCGTCGGGGAACAGCTCGCCCTGCTCGCCGTCGGCGACAGGTCCGGCGGGTATCTCCGGACGACCAGCCTCGACCACCGCAAGCCTCCCCTCGCCCGGCCTCGCGGCGGGGCGTTCGACAGGCCGGTCGAGCCCAGGATCGGGATCGGCCGGGGAAAACTGCCACGAGCGCGCCGGGTCGGCGAATCACATCGTGGCGATTTACCGCCTTTGACGGTAAGGCTGCGCCGCGAGCCGGTCAACGCGACGCGCGGCGGACCTCAAGGCCGTGTCGAGGCTTTGGCCCGTTCGCCGCACGGGGTTGACGATTTTTACTCGGCCGAGTAACTTGTTACTCATGCAAGTAAACATCGACACGCAAGCCGAACTCGGCCTCAGTGTGACCGAGGCCACCACCCGGGCGCAGATCATCGGCGCGACCATCGCCACGATCGCCGACCACGGGTACGCGCGCACCACCTTCGCGCGGATCAAGGAGCGGGCCGGGCTCAGCAGCACGCGGCTGATCTCGTACCACTTCACCAACAAGGCCGGCCTCATGCAGGCGGTGCTGAGCACGGTGTCCGAGACCAAATCGGAATACCTGCGCAAGCGCAGCGAGAACATCGACCCGGCGGACCGGCCGGGGAACCTGCGCGCGTACATCGAAACCTCGGTCGCGTTCCTGCGCGACTACCCGCAATGCGAACGGGTGCTGACTGAGATGGCCGCGCACGCCGACGACCGCGACGGCTGGGCGATGACCGGCGTCATGGTCGGGCAGCTGCGCACCGGCGCGCTGCAGCGGCAGCTGGAACAGGGCCGCGCGGAAGGGGTGTTCGGCGACATCTCGCCGGAGATCGTGGCGCTGTCGATCGCGCAGGCGGTCGACGGGGTCGCGGCGGCGTACGCGGCGAATCCGGCCGTCGACCTGGACCGCTACGGCCGCGAACTGGCCGACCTGTTCGCCCGCGCCACCGCGCCGTGAGAGGGCTCCCCGGCGGCGTGACCGCCGGGGATCAGGTGTCGGCGCCGCGGAAGTCTTCCGGGGACACGGAGTCGAGGAACTCGCGGAACTTCTCGACCTCGTCCTCCTGCTCGTCCGGGATGATCAGCCCGGCTTCCTCGAGCACGGCGTCGACCGCGTGGATCGGGACGCCGATCCGCAGCGCCAGCGCGACCGAATCGCTCGGGCGGGCGGAGACCCGGATGTCGCCGTCGAAGACCAGCTCGGCGAAGAAGGTGCCTTCTTTGAGGTCGGTGATCACGACCTGCTCGAGCTCGCGCCCGAGCGCGCCGATGACCTCTTTGAGCAGATCGTGGGTCAGCGGCCGGGCGGGCCGGACGCCTTGCTGTTCCAGGGCGATCGCGGTGGCTTCGACCGAGCCGATCCAGATCGGCAGGTACCGCTCGCCCTCGGTCTCCCGCAGCAACAAGATCGGCTGATTCGCGGGCAGTTCGACCCGCACTCCGACGACGCGCATCTCGCTCATCGGGCTTCGCCTCCCTCTCGTGCACACGGGCCGCAGCGCTGGCGACGGCTGACGACCGTTGTCTCCGACGCTACCCGTCATCCGGGCGCTGTGCTCGCTCGCAGCGGACTTTCCCGGTCCGCGGTCACGCGAACCGTCTCTCACGGTACGGCATCCCGGCGCTGAGGTTCAGTCATTGACAAGTAACGGAAAACGCGTCCCGGGCCCGCGGGTCAGTCGCCGGCGACGCCGCGGATGCCCGCCTTGACGAGCAGGGTGTGCAGCGTGACCGACAACGCGGCCAGCTCCCGCACCACCTCGTCCGCGCGCGCCTTCGCGTCCGCGTCACGATGCCGGTACGCCGGGGTCACGATCTGCTCCAGCAGGCCGACCTCGCGGTCGGCCGCGGCGCGGAACGCGCGCAGGTGCCGCGGTTCGAGCCCGAATTCGGTCATCGCCTTGACGGTGCGCGCGATCAGCACCGATTCCGGGCCGAAAAAACCCGCCGCGCCGGGGCGCAGCAGGCCGTACTGGCACAGCTCGGCCAGCGTCGCGTCGTCGATGCCCGCCTGCTCCAGGAGGTCTTCCTGGGTGAGCCGGGTGTCCGGGCCGGTCTCGAAGTCCGCCGCCGCGGGCAGCCCGGCCGGATCGCTCCCGTCGCCGAGCGGCACGAGCCGCCGCGGCAGCTGGGGGGCCGCCGGGACCGGCACGGGCGGTTGCGCGCCCGCGTCGGCCGCGTCGAGCTGCTCCTTGATGACCTTCAGCGGGAGGTAGTGGTCGCGCTGCGCGGACAGCACGTACCGCAGGCGTTCCACGTCCGCCGGCGAGAACTGCCGGTACCCCGAGGGCGTGCGGCCCGGGCAGACCAGGCCTTCCGCCTCGAGGAAACGGATCTTGGAAATCGTGACATCGGGGAAGTCCCCGCGCAGCTGCGCGAGCACCGCCCCGATGCTCAACCCGTCCCGCCGGGCCTCCTGACGACCGGGCTGACCGGCCGCCGTCACTGCGCCCCCTGGCCCCCGTGCCCCGGGCCGGTCAGGAAGACCAGGCGGAACTTCCCGATCTGCACCTCGTCGCCGCCGGCGAGGACGGCCTGGTCGACCGGCTCGCGGTTGACGTAGGTGCCGTTGAGGCTGCCGACGTCGATCACGACGAACTCCCCGCCCTCGCGCCGGAATTCCGCGTGGCGGCGGGAAACCGTGACGTCGTCGAGGAAGATGTCGCTGTCGGGGTGCCGTCCCGCGCTGGTGGTGTCGCGGTCGAGCAGGAAGCGGGAGCCCGCGTTGGGCCCGCGCTTCACGACCAGGAGGGCGGAACCCGGCGGGAGGGCGTCGACGCCCTGGACCGGTGCCTCGGCGGCCGGCGCGGGCTCCTGCTGGCCTTCCATGTCGGCCAGGAAATCGGCCCGGAAGACAGAGGTCCGCTCCGGAGACTGCTCCGGGGGAACGCCGGGCCCGTCGTTCGTGCTCACCTGAGCTCTCCTCTACGCATGAAGTGTTGTCATCGACCAAGAACGTGCAGCTGTCAACGTACCGTGCCCGACCGGCCCGGAACCCTCGGGCTCCCCTTGAGGCTCCGGCGCCGGGCCGGGCGGCTCAGCCCTTGATGAGCGCCTGGTACGCCTCGGCCTCGAGCAGGGCCTCGAGACCGGCCGGGTCGTCGAGCCGGATCTCCACGAGCCAGCCCTCGCCGTAGGGGTCGGAGTTGATGAGCTCCGGCGAATCGGCGACCGCCGGGTTGACCGCCACGATCTCGCCGTCGACCGGCGCGAACAGCTCGGAAACGCTCTTCGTGGACTCGACCTCGCCGAACGGGTCGCCCGCCCCGACCTGCTTGCCGACCTCGGGCAGGTCGACGAACACGACGTCGCCGAGCTGGTCCTGCGCGTATTCGGTGATGCCCACCCGCACGAGCGAACCCTCGCGGGTCGCGACCCACTCGTGTTCCTCGGTGTAGCGCAGTTCTTCCGGAGTGGTCAACGCCGCTCCCCTTCCTGGTGCTGGCTTTCCTGCCGACAATCT
Organism: Amycolatopsis sp. NPDC054798; assembly: GCF_053611505.1. NCBI lineage: Bacteria > Bacillati > Actinomycetota > Actinomycetes > Pseudonocardiales > Pseudonocardiaceae > Amycolatopsis > Amycolatopsis sp. NPDC054798. The sequence goes on from NZ_JBSHAM010000062.1 coordinate 31,508, forward strand.
TCCATCACCGGGTCCGCAGCGCGCGAGCCGCCTGCACGACGTAGAGCGCGCCGGACCAGACATACAGGACGCCGCCCCAGACCATGAACGCGTACGCGATCGGCCGCGCGACCGCCGCGACGTCCGAGCCGCCCTGGGTGAGCAGCAGGAACGGGAAGGCGTACATCAGGACGAACGTCGCGCCCTTGCCGATGTAGGTGACCTCGGGCGGCGCGAACCCGCCGCGGCGCAGCAGCACCACGCAGACGCCCAGCACCAGCTCGCGCAGGACCAGCGGGACGACGACCCACCACGGGATGATGTCGCGGATCAGGAAGGCGACGAGCGTGGCGAGGATGTAGAGCCGGTCCGCGGCGGGGTCGAGCAGCTGCCCGAGCCGCGACATCTGGTCCAGCCAGCGGGCGAGCTTGCCGTCGAGCCAGTCGGTGAGCGCGGAGAAGATCAGCAGGGCGAGCGCCCAGCCGTCCTCCTTCGGGCCGAGCAGCAGCCAGAGGAACACCGGCACGCCCGCCAGCCGCAGCAGCGACAGCAGGTTGGGAACGTTGAGCGCCTGCCGCCACAGGGAGGGCTCGGTCTTGGGCTCGTCGGGGGCCGTGGTCACGCGTGCAGCCTAGAGCGGGCGGGGGTGCGAGGTTTCTCCCGGCGGGTGAAGTTCCGGGGTTCGCCTCCGCCGGGCGGGGGATGCGGGCGGGAGTACCGCGCAGGACGAGGGGCTCCGGGGGCTCGGGAAAGCTGTGGAAAGAGGGATTGCGGCTGGCCGCTGTGCCCCAATGCCGCGTTGGGTGCATCGGATGCACCCAACGCGGCATTGGGAGGCGAGCAGCGCAGGACGGGCTCGACGCCGCGCCGATGCGCGAGATGCCGCTTCGGGTGCGCTGGAGGTGCCGGACGCCGCGTTGGGTGCGCAGGACGGGGACCAATGCCACTACGGGTGCGCGAGACGCGGCCAAGGCCGCATCGACGCGCGACGCGCCCAGTGCCGCTGCGGATGCGCGAGAGGTACCGACCTCCGCGCCAGGCGGACGGGACACGCCTGATGCGGCATGGGGCGTCAGCCCCGGCGGAGGGTCCGACCGGCGCGGCCGGATCCGGCTGAGCCGTCGGCTGGAACGATTCCGTCACCAGCGCCGGGGCATCGGTTTTCGCCGCCGACCCGGCCGGGCCGAGCGCGAGGCCGGTCCGCTCCAGCCGTTCCGTGCCTGGCAGGAAGCGCCTGCCCGGCACAGGTGAATCGGTGCGGCGACAGGGAATCCGGAGGATCCGCCGGGCCGCGGGCCGGGACCCCTCCCCGGTTCCGGCCGCGGTCCGGCGGAAGTCTCAGCGGGAGCGCCGCCTGCTGGCCGCACGGCGGTGGCTCCAGCCGCGGCTGCGCAGCTGCGCGTTGCTCAGCGTTTCCGGGCGGCCGCGGCCGTCGGTGCCCACCCAGCGCGGGCGCACGGATCCGGCTTCGAGGACGTAGGGGCGGCCGCCGCACCACACCACGCTGCAGGGTTCGGTCGGCGGATCGGTCGGGGCGTCGGATTCGGCCGCGGGGGCGGTTTCGGTGCTCATGCTCTCGGTGACTCGTGCTCTCTGGCGTCGGGCTTCGGGGACCTGGAACGCGCGGGGCGCCTGCCCTATACGTCGGCGCGGGACCGCCGATCGTTAACCGCCGCGGCACGGATTCCTCCGAACGATATGCCCCGTCGATGCGGATTTCCCGTTCCGGAAACCGAAACCAACCGTCCACAGTAGACTCGACCGCGTCCGCTCCGGTGTGTCGGTGCCGCTCAGCGCGGCGCGAGGGGCCAGAATGGGCGCGACCCCGGCGAAAGGATCGCGGTGCTCCCGTCGAAAACCGTGTTCGGGCCGCTGTGCGCGGCTGTGGTGGTTGTGCCCGCGCTCGCCGCCTGTTCGGGGGATCAAGCGCCACCGGCGGCCGCCACGTCGGCGCCCTCCGCGATCGCCTCGGCCGCGCCGAGCACGCACGCTCCCCCGCCGCTGCCGCAGACCGCGGGCGCGAGCAGCCCGCCTGCCGCGCCCAGCAGCACCGCGGCCGCGCCAAAGCCGTCGAAGCAGGCACCGCCGGCCAACCCGGGCACGTGCGGCACCGTCACCGCGGCGAGCGGGATGACGCTGTACGTCTACGACAACAAAGCCATCCCGTGCGCGGACGCGCTGTCGCTGGTCAAGAAGTTCCACCAAGCCATCAACGGCCGTCAGGCCGCGGGCTCGAACAATCCGGTCAACGCGACCGTCGACGGCTGGCTGTGCGTTTCCGGTCCGCCCGCCGCGCAAGGCGGCACCACGTGCAGCAAGGGCGAGCAGACCGTGCTGGCGGCGGTGGTCCCGGCCGAATAGGACCGGGACCCCGCCGCTTCTCAGGGCTTGAGATCCGGGAAGTCGTCCTCGCGGAACTCGCCCTCGGGCCGCTCGCCGTCTTCCCGGCCACGCAGTTCGACCCGGCGGATCTTGCCCGAGATGGTCTTCGGCAGGTCAGCGAACTGAAGCCGCCGGATCCGCTTGTACGGCGCGAGGTGTTCGCGCGCGTACGCGAGGATCGCGCGCGCGGTGTCGGCGTCCGGCTCATGCCCCGCGACGAGCACGACGTACGCCTTGGGCACGGCCAGCCGGATCGGGTCCGGCGCGGGCACCACGGCCGCCTCGGCGACCGCTTCGTGCTCCAGCAGGACGCTCTCCAGTTCGAACGGCGAGATCCGGTAGTCCGAGGCCTTGAAGACGTCGTCGGTGCGGCCCACGTAGGTGATGTAGCCGCGTTCGTCGATCGAGCCGACGTCGCCGGTGTGGTAGTAGCCGCCGGCGAACGCCGCGGACGTGCGCTCGTCGTCGTCCGCGTAGCCCGCCATCAGGCCGACCGGCCGGTGCGCGAGGTCGAGGCAGATCTCGCCCTCGGCCGCGCGCTCGCCGGTGACCGGGTCGACCAGCGCGACCGCGAACCCGGGCAGCGGGCGGCCCATCGAACCGGCCACGACGTCCTGGCCGGGGGTGTTCGCCACCTGGACGCTGGTTTCGGTCTGGCCGAAGCCGTCGCGGATGGTGACGCCCCACGCCTTCTCGACCTGCTCGATCACCTCGGGGTTGAGCGGCTCCCCCGCTCCGACGACCTTCTTCGGCGGCGTCCGCAGCGCGCCGAGGTCCGCCTGGATCAGCATCCGCCATACCGTCGGCGGAGCGCAGAAGCTGGTGACGGCGCACCGGTCCATCTGCGCCATCAGGGCCGCCGCGTCGAACCGCGCGTAGTTGTACAGGAACACGGTCGCTTCGGCGTTCCACGGCGCGAAGAAGTTGCTCCACGCGTGCTTGGCCCAGCCCGGCGACGAGATGTTGAGGTGGACGTCGCCCGGTTCCAGCCCGATCCAGTACATTGTGGACAGATGGCCGACCGGATAGGAAACGTGCGTGTGCTGCACGAGTTTCGGCTTCGCGGTGGTGCCCGAGGTGAAGTACAGCAGCAACGGGTCCTCGGCGCGGGTGACCCCGTCCGGGGCGAACTCGGCCGGCGAGGCGTACGCGGTTTCGAAGGCGTGCCAACCGGAAACCGGTTCGCCGACCGCGATCCGCGTGTAGCCGCCCGCCACGTCGGCGAACTTCTCCGTGTCGGCGGCGCGCACGACGACGTGTTTCGCGTTGCCGCGCTCCACCCGGTCCACGAGGTCGGCCGGGCCGAGCAGCGTGGACGCCGGGATCACGACGGCGCCGAGCTTGATCGCCGCGAGGATGGTCTCCCACAGTTCGCCCTGGTTGCCGAGCATGACGATCACCCGGTCGCCGCGCTCGACGCCGAGGCCGCGCAGCCAGTTCGCGACCTGATTGGACCGGGCCGACATCTCCGGGAACGTCCACCGGTTCTCGGTGCCGTCCTCCTCCACGATCCACAGCGCGTGCCGCTGCGCGTTCGCCGGGTCCCGTGCGATCGCGTCGAACCAGTCCAGCGCCCAGTTGAACTCGTCGAGCCGCGGCCACGCGAACTCGCGATAGGCGGTCTCGTAGTCCTCGCGGTGGGCCAGCAGATAATCCCGCGCCGCGCGGAATGCCTGGTAGCCGGTGACCTCAGCGCCGTTGCTCACGTCGTACTCCTCGTGCTCGCTTCCCGTGCCTGTTTTACTCGCCCTTGAACTCGGGCGCTCGTCGCTCCATGAAGGCCTGCACGGCTTCCTGGAGGTCCTTGCTCGGGAGGAACGCGGAGTTCCACGCGGCGACGTAGCGCAGGCCTTCGGCGACCTGGCGTTCGGTGTTCGTGGAAAGCACCTGCTTGGTGCCCTGCACGACCAGCGGCGGGTTCGCGGCGATCTCCGCGGCCAGCTCGCGGGCCTTCGCCAGCAGCGTCTCCTGGTCCGCGTAGACGTCGTTGACCAGGCCGATCTTCTCCGCCCGCGCGGCGTCGATGTCCTTGCCGGTCAGAGCCAGCTCACGGACGTGGCCCTCGCCGATGATCGGCGCGAGCCGCTGCAGGCTGCCGATGTCGGCGACGATCGCGACCTTCACCTCGCGGACGCTGAACTTGGCGTCCGCGCTGGCCAGCCGGATGTCGGCGGCGGTGATGACGTCCACGCCGCCGCCGATGCACCAGCCGGACACGGCGGCGACCACCGGTTTGCGGCATTCGGCGATCGAGCTGACCGCCTGCTGCAGCCGCTGGACCTCGCGGTGGAACTCGGTGCGCGGCCCGGCCAGCGCGTCGCCGGCCAGCAGCGGAGCCCAGCTGCCCATCATCGCGGGCAGGTCGAGGCCGTAGGAGAAATGCTTGCCGCTTCCGGCGAGGACGACGGCGCGCACGCGCGGGTCGGCGTCGAGGGCGGCGAACACCAGCGGCAGCTCGCGCCAGAAGTCGGGGCCCATCGCGTTGCCCTTGCCCGGGCCGAGCAGGGTCACCTCGGCGACCGGGCCGTCGAGGGCGACGCGGAGCGAGACGAGGTCGGGAAGGGCGGCTACTGGTTCGGTCATGCCGATCATCTTGACTCATCGCGCCAACCCCAGCTCATCCGGTTGACACTGTGCCAACGCCGCTGCGGGATGCTTTCCTGGAGACCCGAGGTGGAGAGGGAGGCGCCCGTATGGAACCGGCACCCGTGCCCGTCGCCGACGCCCCGCCGGCGGAACCCGCGGCGGCCCGCAGGACCCGGCCGATCGAGCTGTCCGGCTCGTTCCGGCACGAGGGCCAGCGCCTGTGCTACACCGAATACGGCAGCGGCGACCGCGTCGTGGTGCTGATGCACGGGATCATGCTCACCCGCCGGATGCACGCGCCGCTGGCCCGGCGGCTCGCCCGCGCGGGATTCCGCGTGGTCACGCTCGACCTGCTCGGCCACGGCGATTCGGACCGGCCGACCCAGTCGTGGCGCTATTCGATGCCCGCGTTCGGCGAGCAGACGGTCGCGCTGCTCGACCATCTCGAGATCGAGGACGCGGTGGTCGGCGGCACCTCGCTGGGCGCGAACGTGGCACTGGAGGTGGCTGTCGCCGCCCCGTCGCGGGCGCGCGGGCTCGTGGTCGAAATGCCGGTGCTGGACAACGCGATCATCGCCGGGCTGATGACGTTCGCGCCGCTGCTGTTCGCCGCGCGCTTCCTGCCCGTGACGGTGCGCGGGGTCGCGCTGGCGGCGCATCTGGTGCCGCACGGGAACCAGTGGGTCGACGTCGTCACCGACACGCTCAGCCAGGATCCGGCTCCGATGGCCGCGTTGCTGCACGGCGTGCTGTTCGGCCGGATCGCGCCGCCCAAGTCGGTCCGGGGCGCGATCACCACGCCGACGCTGGTGATCGGGCACGAAGGCGACCCGATCCACCCGTTCGGCGACGCGGGCAGCCTGGCCGAGGACCTGCCGAACGCCGAGTTCGTCCAGGCGCGGAGCCCGGTGGAGCTGCGGTTCGACCCGAAACGGCTGACCGCGGCGATCCGGGACTTCGCGTTTCGGCGTTATCCCTCCTGATCCTGGCCCCCGCGGTCCGTGAAGGACTCCTTGAGGGAATCTGATTCCCTCAAGGAGTCCTTCACGGCACGTCTGGGGACCCGAGTCAGTCCTGGTCGGCTTCGGGGAACTCCGGCGGAGCCTGCAAGTCGTGGGCCCGGAACAGCACGGCGTGCTCCACGCCCATGGCCTTGCCGCTCATCGCGGCGAACTGCGGGATGAAATCCGCGGGCGCGGGGTGGTCCGGGAGCGCGGCCAGGTACGCGGCGTGCGCCTCCAGCGAGACGATGCCGCGCCGCAGCGGCTCGCCCGTGACGTCGACGCCGTGGGTCGCGCCGGAACCCACGAGCCCTGGGACGAGGTACCAGCGCGCGGAATGCGGGGCCAGGCCCTCGTCGTCGACCTGCTCCGGGAAGACCCACCGGTTGCCCGCGTCGCGGATCGCGTCGAGCGTCGCGAGCCCGGCCGCGCGGTGGTCGGCCTGGTCGAAGCCGTAGGGCGTTTCGACCTCGAACCCGCAGCCGAGCACCACATCCGGTTTGAACCGGCGGATCTCGCGGCAGATGTCCCGGCGCAGGTCGAGGCCGTAGACGAGCACGCCGTCCGGATGTTCGAGGACGGTCAGGTGCTCGACGCCGACGGCAGCGCAGGCGTTGCGCTGCTCGGCGACGCGCAGGCGGGCCGTCTCCTCCGGCGGGTTCGGCATGCCTGCCTCGCCGCGGGTGAGCAGGAGGTACCCGACCTCGATGCCGCGCGCGGTCCAGCGCGCGACGGCGGCGGACGTGCCGTACTCCATGTCGTCCGGGTGCGCGACGACGCAGAGCACGCGCCGGAAGGACTCCTCGGGCAAAGCGGGCAAAGTCATGCCGGACATCTTCGCGCGCGGACGGCCCGCTGTCTGCGTTATCCCGCCTGATTCCGGTCGAGTCCGGCCACCGGGCCGAACACGATCACCGCGGGCGGCCGCACGCCCGCGGCGGCCGCGTCCTCGGCCACCGAGGCGAGCGTCGACCGCAGCACCCGCTGGGTCCGCATCGTCCCGTCCTCGACCACCGCGACCGGCGTGTCGCCCGGGCGGCCGCCTTCCAGCAGGGCGGCGGCGAATTTCGGCAGCCGTTCGACGCCCATCATGAGCACGATCGTCCCGCGCATCCGGGCCAGCAGCGACCAGTCCACCAGCGACCGCTCGTCCCCCGGCGCGACGTGCCCGGACACCACGACCACCTCGTGCGCGACGCCGCGGTGCGTCACCGGGACGTCCGCCACCGCGGGCACCGCGAACGCCGAGGTGATGCCCGGGACCATGGTCACCGGGACGCCGGCTTCGGCGCACGCCTGGACCTCTTCGAAGCCGCGGCCGAACAGGTAGGGGTCGCCGCCCTTGAGCCGGACGACGAACTTGCCCTCCTTGGCTTTCTCGACGAGCGTCCGGTTGATCACGTCCTGGCTCGCCGCGCGGCCGTACGGGATCTTCGCCGCGTCGATGACCTCGACCTCCGGCGCGAGTTCGTCCAGCAGATCGCGCGGGCCGAGCCGGTCGACGACCACGACGTCGGCGCGCGACAGCAGCCGCCGCGCGCGGACGGTGATCAGGTCCGGGTCGCCGGGGCCGCCGCCGACCAGGGCGACGCCGGGCAGAGCGCCTTCCGGACGCGGCTGCCGGCCGTCCTCGATCGTGCCCGCGTGCAGGCCGTCCAGCATCGAATCGCGGACCGCGGCCGAGCGCAGCGGCTCGCCGCCGGACAGGACGCCGAACAGGAGGCCGCCGTGCCGTCCGGTCGCCGGGGTCACCGCCGAGCCGGACTCGCCCTCGTCGGCGCGGACGCAGAAAACGCGTTCCCGCTCCGCCTCGGCGCAGATCGCGGCGTTGGTCTCCGGGTCGTTCGTGCAGGCCAGCGCGTACCAGGCCGCGTTCAGATCGCCCTCGGCGTAGCGGCGCTGATGCCACACCAGCTCCCCCGCGTCCGCCATCCCCTGCACCGACGGCGTCGTGTGCGGCGACACCAGTTCGACGCGGGCGCCCGCGCTGATCAGCCGGGGCAGCCGCCGCTGGGCGACGGAACCGCCGCCGAACACCACGACGCGGCGGCCGGTCAGGTTCAGGCCGGAAAGGTAGTGCGGGTCGTCCATGCGCGGAAGTTTATGGGCGAGGCGCCGTTTCGCATCCCGAGCGTGGGTCATGCCACGCCGGAGATGTGCCTTAGGCCGCCGGGGCTAACACGACGGCAAAACTGCCTCGGCTGTCAGCACGCAAAACCGGGGCCACAGGAGCAATTCGCGATACGGGCGTACCACCGCCGCGCCCGGGAGCGACTGCTGGGCGCACACCGGATCACATGGGGAGTCATCATGACAAGGAACCGTTCGACCAGACGAAGACGCGCGTGCTCGCTCGCCGCCGCCCTGCTCGTGCTCGCCGCCGCGACGACCGGCACCGCGCAGGCCGACCCGCTCGCGCCGACGGATCTCGCTCCGCTGCCCGGGGACGACCAGAGCATGGCGCTGGCGGTCAACGAGTCCGGGGTGACGGTCGGCACGTCGTCGGCGGGCCGCGACCCGCGCCTCGACCATCCGGTCCGGTGGGACAACGCCGGACATCCGACCGCCCTTCCCACGCCAGGCGCCACGCAGGGACAGGCACGCGCCATCAACAGCCACGGCGTCGCCGCGGGCTACGTGCTGACGCCGACCGTCGCGATCCCGGCGCGCTGGGACGCCGCGGGCCAGGTGACCTTGATGCAGCTTCCGCCGGGCTACCACAACGCGATGGGCGAATACATCAGCGACACCGGCGTCGTCGTCGGGGAATGGCTGACGCCGGACAACTTCGAGCACCCGTTCCGCTGGGATCCGGACGGCCAGGTCACCGACCTCGGCACGCTGCCCGGCGACACGTGGTGCGTCGCCACCGGCATCTCCGCCGACGGCACGGTCATTTCCGGCCTGGACACCAACCCGGTGAAGGCCCACTCCGTGCGCTGGGTGAACGGCGGGCCGATCACCGATCTCGCGCCGTCCGCGTGGGCCAGCGCGAACAACGTCATGAACCGGGACGGGACGATCGCCGGGCACCTGACCGACGTGCAGAACGGGACCTCGGCCCCGGTGACCTGGGGCCGCGACGGCACGCTCAAGCGCCTCGCCTGGCCGAGCCCCCATCCGAGCTGGCTCAACCAGGTCGGGCCCACCGGCTATGTGACCGGCAGCGGCTATCTCTATCCGCCGGACCGGGATTCGGTGCTCTGGGACCCGGAAGGGAACGTGGACGTCATCGACGGCGACATCGCGGGAGTCGATTCGAACGGCACCGCCGTGGGAGCGTTCCAGCGGCGCGCGACTGTCTGGTACGAGAACGGGAACCGGACGCAGTTCGGGCTGTTGCCCGGCGGCACTTACAGCAAGGCGGAGTGGATCACCGACAGCGGATACATCGTCGGGAGCGCGGACACCACTGGGTACAAAACGCACGCGGTGGCTTGGAAAATCGGTTAGCGCCGGACGCGGCTGGGCGGGCCTCGCGTCCGCCCGGCCGCGCCTGCGTTTTCAGCGTCGCCGTCGGACGCGCTCACTCCACCCGGAAGACCGGACCACGCGGGACGAACGGCAGCCGGGCGCCGCGCGGGACCAGGAACGCGTGTTCCCGGTGCGGCCGGACGTGGTCGCACTGCGCGTCGGTGATGATCAGGACCGGGCCGTCCGCCGGGAAGTCCGGGGCGCGGCGCAGCAGGTCGACGCCGGGCTGCAGGCGGGTGCCGCCGCGGCCGCGGACCTTCACCCGGCCCGCGATGTCTTCCACCGCAAGGTATCCGGCGTCGTAAGCAGCCGCGTCGCAGAACACCACCCGGGCCGCCGGGACGTCGCGGGCCCGCGCGTACGACGCGATCGCGCCGAGCGCCTTGCCCAGCAGTTCCGCGTTCATCGAGCCGGACGTGTCCAGCACGACGCCGAAGGTCGAGCGGCGGTCGAGCCGCTCCGGCCAGAACCGGCCCGGGCGCGGGATGTCCGGTGTCGCCGATTGACGGCGCGACGCTCGCGCATAGCTGCGCTCCGGCCGCTCCGCCTGGACGTGCTCGTCGAACCACTTCGCCAGCTGTGCGTCCCACGGCAGCGGCGGGTGGTCCAGCGCGCGGATCTCCTGTTCCAGCCCGAGCGGCAGCAAGCCGCGGCCCTGGGCGTGGTGGTAGACCAGGCCCTGGCTGAGCGCGCGGCGATAGAACTCGTCCAGGTCGACGCCACCGGTCCGGTCGCCGTCCCGCCACGGAAGCGGCTTCGGTTCCGTGCGGCGCGAGGAGCGGCGGGCGGCAGCTTCCGGTTCGGACAGCCAGTCGCCCAGGACGTCTCCGGCTTCGCGGCCGCCCAACGTGCGCAGCTTGCGAGCGCGGCGCAGGTCGGTGGTGAGCGTGTCGTACACCGATTCCGCGGACAGCGCGGCGAGCTGCGGATCGTGCAGGCAGTCGCTCGGCAGCTCACCGACGCCGAGGGCGACCAGCCAGCCGTTGATCACGTAGTCGCACGCGACGTTCCACAGGTACGGGTCGCGGCCGAGGGCGCGGCGGTCGTGCCGGAGCGCGGCGTGCAGCATTTCGTGGGCGAGCACGAACCGCCATTCCTCCGCGGTCAGCGCGGCGTTCGGGTTGACGTAGATCTCGCCGTGTTCGGCGTCGACCGCCGCGACCGAGATGTCCCAGGCCCGGACCACCTCGGGATCGACGATCAGGGTGAACCCGGCGGCCACCGCGCCGAGCAGCGGGAACGACGAGGCGAACCAGCCCAGCGCGCGGTCCCACTCCCCCGGACGCCGCCGGAGCCGGGTCTGGCCTCGTGCTTCGGCGGCCTGCTCCATCGCCTCGGTGGCCGAGGCGATCAAGCCGCGCGCGAATCGCTCAGTCCACGGGTCGGGCTTCCCGTAGTGCTGGACCTCCCAGCGGTTCGGCGGTTCGGCGAGCGCCAGGCACGGCCGGTCGCCGCCGGTGCCGAGCGACCGGAAGACCTCGGGCACGCCGGTTTCGCGCCAGGCGCGGGCGAGGGAAAGCTCGTCCGTGCCGGGAAGTTCGGGCAGAAGCGTCAGCGGCGTCCCGACCCGCACCGCCTCCGCGAACCGGTGCACCGCGACGCAGCACGCCGCGCTGTAGCTCGCGTCCACGCTTCGGTCGGCAGTGATCGCGTCCGCTTCGGCGAGCCGGTCTTCGTCCAGGTGGCCGAGGCCGAGGTGCAGCAGCAGATGCGCGAACACCCACGCCCATTCGGCGGGCTCGGCGTCGCGAGCGCGGTTCGGGGTGAGCACCCCGCGGTCGGAAACGACTGCCCAGCTTTCCTTGCCGGGCAGGCTGAGCCGGTCCAGGCTCGCACCCCGGGAAAGATGGTCCAGGACGGTGTTCGCGCGGACCAGCGCCCAGCCCGCGTCGATCGCCTTGGTGCGGCGCTCGCGGAGACGCGCCTCGGTGTGGGCCCCGCTCATGCCCGCGCCGCCACCAGCCGCGGCAGGTCGCGCGCGGTCTCGACCAGGAACCAGGACGGCAGGCGCGGGTTGCCCGCCTCGTCGTCCGCGATCACCAACTGCGCCATCTCCAGCGAGATCTCCGCCAGTTCGACCAGCAGGCTCTTCGCGCGGAACGCGAACTGCCGCACCGCCGCCGACGCGTGCCGCTTGTCCGCGGGCAGGTCGCGGGACAGCCGGACGCGGAACGTCTCGGCGAGGAAGTAGAGCAGGTCCCGCTCGCCCGGCTCGGCGGGCCAGCGCGCGTCGCCCTTGATGATCGCTTCCAGGTCGAAGGCGTGCCGGGCGGCCTTCAGGAAGGACCGGAACGCGCCCGCGTGCTGCGGGGTCAGCGTGGCGTACGCGAGCAGCCCGGCCGTCTCGTCGTCGAGCGGGTCGCCCGCCGAGTGCATCAGGTCGGACAGCATGTGCCAGGACCGCGGCGTAGAGAACGGTTCCTCGGTCTTCGGCGGCTGGCTCCACAGATGGTCCGGGCGCTGGGTCAGGTATTCGACCACCGCCGGGTGGATGCCGTTTCCGGCCGCCCAGGCGAGCCAGTCGCCCGCCGACGCGCGCAGGTGCAGGTGCACCAGCCGGTTCACCAGCGCCGAGGCCATCGGGCGGGCCAGCGCCTGGTCGGCGGCGCGGTTTCCGGCCCCGATCACCACCGAACCGGGCGGCAGCTCGTAGGAGCCGATCCGGCGGTCGAGGATCAGCGAGTAGAACGCCTTCTGCACGTCCGGCGACGCGGCGTTCAGCTCGTCCAGGAACAGGCAGTACGGCTCGTCGCGGGCGATCTGCTCGGGCGGGCAGAACCGGCTGCGGCCGTCGGCGATCTGCGGCACGCCGATCAGGTCCTCCGGCGCGAGCTGGGTGCCGAGCAGCGAAACGCATTCGAGGCCGAGCGCCGCCGCGAATTCCCGGACCAGCGACGACTTCCCGATTCCGGGCGCGCCCCAGAGGAAAACCGGCCGGACGACGGCGGTGGTGAGCAGGATGTCGGGCAGCTGGGCAGGCGTGACGGTGAGCTGGGCGTGCAAAACGTGGACCTCTCCGGTGTCGGGACATCCTCGTGCGGTGCCCGTTTCGTGCCGTTATGGTCCCGCGCCGGGCCAGCTGCCCGCATCCGGTTTTTCAGCTTCGCGCCGCCGTCGGGTACGGAAGCAACGCCATCTCGCGTGCGTTCTTGATCGCGGCCGCTACCTGTTTCTGCTGCTTCGGCGTCAATCCGGTGACCCGGCGGGCCCGGATCTTGCCGCGGTCGGAGATGAATTTCCGCAGCAGGTCGACGTCTTTCCAGTCCACCCTGGTGATTCCGGCGGCGTGGAGGGGATTGGGGCGCCGCCGCGGCGTCCGGTCCGGTTTGGGCATGGCGCTCACCAGCTCGACTTCGAGACGCCGGGCAGTTCCCCGTTGTGCGCCATCTGCCGCATGCGCACCCGGGACAGCCCGAATTTCCGCAGGTATCCGCGCGGACGGCCGTCGGCGGCGTCGCGGTTGCGGATGCGCGTGCGGCTGGCGTCGCGCGGCATCCGTTGCAGCGCAACGACTGCGTCGGCCTTCTCCTCCGAAGAGGCGGACGGCGAAGCGATCACCGCTTTGAGCGCGCGCCGCCGTTCCCCATAACGGGCAGCGATCACCTTCCGCTGCTCGTTCTTCGCGATTTTCGACTTCTTCGCCATCAGCGTTCTTCCTTGAATTCGACGTGCTTGCGCGCCACCGGGTCGTATTTGCGCAATACCATCCGGTCCGGGTTGTTCCGGCGGTTCTTCTTGGTCACGTATGTGTAGCCGGTGCCCGCGGTGGACCGCAGTTTGATGATCGGCCGGATGTCGGTGCTTTTCGCCATCTAGAACTTCACTCCCTTCGCCGCGAGGTCGGCGACGACGGCTTCGATGCCGCGTTTGTCGATCGTCTTCATGCCCTTCGCCGACACCTTGAGCCGCACGGTGCGGCCGAGACTCGGCACGTAGTAGCGGCGCGTCTGCAGATTCGGCTCCCAGCGCCGCGAGGTGCGGCGGTGCGAATGCGAGACCTGCTTGCCGTAGCCCGGCTTGCGGCCGGTGACCTGGCACACGGCTGACACGGACCCTCCCAAGTTGATAGTGACATTCATGTTCAACTACGCTCGTCACCGTACCCCGCCCCGTCGTCTGGAGATCCAGTGCCCCAACGTCCGCGTGTCCCGCTCGTGCTCTGCAGCGGGATCGCCCCGGCCCGCAACGACGACCTCGCCGCGCTCCTGCTCCGCGCGAGCCCCGGCACCGCCGTCGTCCATCACGACCTGCGCGACATCGGCTCCGGCGTCGTCCGCCGCCGCGTCCGGCTCCGCGGCCGCGACCAGCTCACGCCGCTCGAACTCGCGCACGGCTGCGTGAACTGCACGCTGCGCGAGGACCTGCTGCCGCTGCTGCGCCGGCTGGCGCGGATGCCGCAGGTCGACCGCATCGTGGTGCGGCTGGACGAGGCGATGGAGCCGGAGCCGGTGAGCTGGGCGGTCCGCAACGTCCTGGTCGGCGACCGGCCGGTGAGCGACGACGTCGAACTCGAAGCGGTGTTCACCGTGCTCGACTGCGCGAACTGGCTCGCCGACGTCACCGGCGACGACCTGCTCGCCGAGCGCGGCCTGCAGGGCAGTCCCGAAGACGAGCGGACGGTCGCGCAGGTGGCACTGTCCCAAGTGGAATCGGCGGACGTGCTGGTGCTCGCCGGAGCGGCTCCGGACGCCTGGTGCGCGGCAAAGTCCTCAGCGGTGCTGGACCGGGTCGCGCCGTCGGTGCCGCGAGTCGAGCTGACCCGCACCGACGCCGCCGGGCTGTTCGCCGCGATCCCGGCCGACGCCCGCCGCGGCGCGGTCACCGACCTGCACGGCGCGTTGCTGCGCGGTGCGCCGCCGCTGCAGCCGGACTGCGGCATCGAACTGCTCCAGTTCACCGCGCAGCGCCCGTTCCATCCGGAGCGGCTGCACGAGGCGATCGATCTGCTGCTCGACGGCGTGGTCCGCACCCGCGGCCGGGCCTGGGTCGCCAGCCAGCCGGACGTCGCGTTCTGGATCGAGTCGGCGGGCGGCGGGCTCGGCATCGGGCACGCCGGGCCGTGGCTCGCCTCGCCGGACGGGCCGGACTGGGCCGACGTCTCCCCCGAACGCCGCACGCTCGCCTCGCTGCGCTGGGACCCGGTGCACGGCGACCGCGCGCAGGAGCTGGTGATCGTCGCCGATCAGGCCGCCCCGGCGGAGATCGAAAGCGCGTTGCGCGCCGCCCTGCTCACCGACGCCGAACTGGCCGAGGGCGAGGCGGCCTGGCGCGAGTACCCCGACCCGTTCGGGGACTGGCACGAGGACCCCTGCGAAGAAACCGAAGAACCCGACCGGCACGCGAACGCCGCCAACCAGAAGGACGAAACCCTGTGAAACCCGGCATCCACCCCGACTACCACCCGGTGGTCTTCAAGGACTCGTCGACCGGCGACGCGTTCCTGACCCGCTCCACCGCCACCTCCGACCGGACGATCGAATGGTCCGACGGGAACACCTACCCGCTCGTCGTGGTGGACATCAGCGCGTGGTCGCATCCGTTCTGGACCGGCACCCAGCGGATCCTGGACTCCGCGGGCCAGGTCGAGAAGTTCCACCGCCGCTACGGGCAGCGCCGGAGCGGGGGTGCGCGCTGATGGCCGTCCCGAAGCGGAAAATGTCGCGCAGCAACACCCGGTCCCGCCGCTCGCAGTGGAAGGCCGCCGCGCCGGACCTGGTGCCGATCGTCGTGGACGGCGAGCGGAAACTGGTGCCGCGCAAGCTGATCAAGCACTTCCAGCGGCTCGAGCGGTGAGCGCTCTTCCGGTCACTGTCCTTTCCGGATTCCTCGGCGCCGGGAAAACCACGCTGCTCAACGAGATCCTGGCCAACCGCGAGGGCTTGCGCGTCGCGGTGATCGTGAACGACATGAGCGAGGTCAACATCGACGCCGCGCTCGTGCGGGACAGCGTGTCGCGGACCGAGGAACGACTGGTCGAGATGACCAACGGGTGCATTTGCTGCACCCTGCGCGAGGACCTGCTGGACGAGGTCGCCCGGCTGTGCGACGACGGGCGGTTCGACCATCTGCTCATCGAGTCCAGCGGGATCTCCGAGCCGATGCCGGTGGCCGCGACGTTCTCCTTCCCCTCCGGCGACGGCTCCCCGGTGCTGTCTTCGGCGCGGCTGGACACCATGGTCACCGTGGTGGACGCGGCGAACTTCGCCCGCGAACTGGATCGCGGGGACAGCCTGGCCGAGCGCGGGCTCGACCAGTACGACGGCGACGAACGGACGGTCAGCGACCTGCTGATGGACCAGGTCGAGTTCGCGGACGTGCTGCTGCTGAACAAAACAGACCTGGTCACGTCCTCCGAACGGGATCGGCTGATCGCTTCGCTGCGCCGGCTCAACCCGGCCGCCGACGTCGTCTCCGCCGAGTTCGGCCGGGTGCCGCTGGCACGGGTCTTCGGCACCGGCCGGTACGACGCCGAACGCGCGCAGCAAGCGCCGGGCTGGGTGGCGGAACTGAACGGCGACCACGTGCCGGAGACCGAGGAGTACGGCATCTCCAGCGTCGTGTTCCGCTCCGGCCGCGCGTTCGACCCCGCGCGGTTGTGGGAGTTCGTCACCCAGCGGCTCGATTCCGGCGAGTTCGGCACGGTGCTGCGGTCGAAGGGGTTCTTCAGCCTCTGCACGCGGCCGGGCACGCTCGGCCTGTGGTCGCAGGCGGGCAGCGTGGCGCGGTTCGAACCGCAGGGAGTCGCCGCCGAACCCCGGCAGGAGCTGGTGTTCATCGGCGTCGGCCTCGAACACGCCGCGCTGCTCGAAGCGCTCGACGCGTGCCTGACCGACAGCTCCGCCACCGTGGACCCGTTCCCCGAGTGGGAACCGGTCCACGTCCACTGAGGACAGTTCCGGCTCACGGCCGCGGCGCCGTGAGCCGGAACCGCCCGCACCCGGTCAGTCCATGGTGAGCACGATCTTGCCGTGGACGTTCCCGGCCTGATAGGTCCGCATCGCCTCAACGGCCTCGGCGAGCGGGAACACGGCCATGATGTGGTGCGTCAGCTCTCCGTTCGCGTAAAGGTCCGTCAGCCGCGAGAGGCGGGCCGCCGAACGAAGGTTCGGCGTGATCCGGATGCCCAGCTCTTCGACGCGCTCGTGCTCGGTCAGGGTGAGAATCCGCGACCGGTCCCTGACCAGCTTCACCGTGTACTCCAACGCGTCGCCGCCCACCCCGTCGACGGCCGCGGTGACGCCGTGTGGAGCCACCTGCTCGACGAAATCCTCGCTGTAGGCAAGGGGAATCGCCCCCAGCGCACGCACCTGCTCGTGCCACGCGGGACGCGCGACGCCGAGCACCTTCGCGCCGCGCAGCCGGGACAGCTGCACCGCCATCGCCCCGACGGAACCCGCCGCGCCGTGCACCAGCACCGTGTCCCCCGGGCCCACCCCGATCGTCTCGACCGCGATGTCCGCGGTCTGCGCCGCCGCGGTGAACGCGCCCGCGACCTCCCACGGCATCCCCGGCGGCTTCGGGACCACCTGGTCCTGCCCGGCGACAAGGACCTCCTGATACCCGCCCAACCGTCCGAAGCCGAGCACCTCGTCGCCGGCGGCGAACCCTTCGACGCCCTCGCCGACTTCGTCGATCACCCCGGCGAACTCGTTGCCCGGCACGGTGAACGCGCCCGGTTCCGGCACCGGGACGATCCCCGCGACCACCGCGAGGTCGAACGGCTGCACCCCCGCCGCCTTCACCCGGACCCGGACCTCCCCCGGTCCGGGGCTCGGCTCCGGCACCTTCTCCAGCCGCAGCACCTCCGGCCCGCCCGGTTCGCGGAAACCGATCGCCTTGCCCATGCACGCCTCCAGCGCTCGTGTCGATCACCGGAAGTCTTCAACTTCAAGCGCGCTTGAAGTCAAGAACTCCGTGGGATAGGTTGGGCGGCGATGACTACCGGGACGGCATTGCGCCACTCACGGATCGGCTACCCGGTGCTCTTCTGAGCGCCGCGCGGGCTCCGCCTCCTTCGTCGTGACCACAGGCGCCTCAACGACGACAGGAGAAATTCATGCCCGGCAAGACCCTGCAGATCCCCACCGCCGACGGCGTCGCCGACGCCTTCGCCGCTTTCCCCGCCGACGGCGGGCAGCACCCCGGGGTGCTGATGTACGCCGACGGCTTCGGCCTCCGGCCCGTGCTCCGCGACCTGGCCCGCGAGCTGGCCGGACACGGCTACTACGTCTTGGTCCCCAACTATTTCTACCGGCAAGGCCCGGCCCCGGTGCTCGAACTTCCGGACTTCATCGGAGCCGACGAGCGTCCCGGCGTCTTCGCCCGCGTGATGCCGATGATCGAAGCGCACACCCCCGAACTGGCCCTCCGCGACGCGGACGCCTACCTCGAGTTCCTTGCCGCCCAGCCGGAAGTCAGCGCCGGGCCGGTCGGGGTGACCGGCTATTGCATCGGCGGCCTTCTCGCCGTCCGCACCGCCGCGGCCCGTCCGGACCGGGTCGCCGCGCTCGCCGCGTTCCACGCCCCGGTCGGCGCCGCCGGGCCCGAGAGCTTCTCTCAGCTCACCGCTCAGGCTCACTTCGGCCATGCCGAATCCGACCTGACGCCCGAGGCTCTCGGCGAACTCAACCAAGCTCTCGATGCCGCAGGAGTCACCTGCACATCCGAGATCTATCCCGGCACTGTCCACGGGTTCACCATGGCCGACACCGACACTTTCGACGCTGCCGCACTGCGACTTCACTGGGAACGGCTGGTGCCGCTGCTCGCGAACACCCTCGCCGGATGAAGGTTCAGCCGTTTCGCAGCCGGGCCCCCGCGGCGAAACCGCTGGGAGCGACACGACCCAACACCAAACCAACCCCAATTCGAAGAC
>NZ_JBSHAM010000062.1:49814-53406 GCF_053611505.1 Amycolatopsis sp. NPDC054798
GAGCCGGGGGTGGCCGTCGATCGCAAGCCCCCCGCCCGTTTGAGGTGCCAGCGCTTGCCCCGCGGGGCGCGGGGTGCCAAAGGGCTGGCAGCTACTCGACCCACCACCATCCGTCGCCCAGTTCGACGACCGGACGGACGGCGCAGGGCGCGCCGTCGAGGTTGCCGAACGAGCTGATCGGATGGCCGGAAAGGTACTTCTCCGGGTAACCGTCGAAGTGCGCGAATCCCTCGACGCAGCCGGGAATCCCCGACCAGGCGCGGATGAACCACACCGGCTCGCCCTGGTCGCTGTTGATCCGCGAGATGCCCTCCGGCGCGCCCTCGCCTTTCTTGAGGTCGCCGAGGTAGCGCAACGCCTCGGCGTAGTCCGAGCGGTGCGTCGAGTACCAGGTGGTGGCGTAGAAGTGCACCCAGTTGGTGGAGGCCATCAGCACCGCGAACACCGCGGTGACCGCCGCGCATCCGGCCAGGCCCGGCCAGCGCAGCCGCCGCCACACCAGCCATGCGCTGAGCGCGGTGGCGGCCGCAGCGGTCAGCCACGCTCCCCCGACGAGCGCGGAGGTCGGCAGCGGAATCACGAAACTGAGGAACAGCATGTGGTAGTTCACCGCGGCCGCCAGGAGCCAGCCGAGCAGGAACACGACTGCCGCCAGCACCAGACCCGGTCTTCGGTTTTCCTCGGTACTCCCCATGATCGGTAGACGGCCCGCCGGCCGATCGGTTGCGCTAGTCCCGGGACGGGGTGTACAGCGCGCCGAGGAATTCCACGAGCAGCCGTTCCCGCAACGGTCCCGGCGCGGCGGCCAGCAGCGCGTTGACCGGAGCCATCCGCTCCGGCAGCCCGTCGCCGCCGGTCAGGCCCGCCGCCGCGAGCAATCCGCCGAACTGCTCGGACGTCAGCGTTTCCGGGTCCAGCGCGGCCACGAACGCGGCGACGTCCGGATCGATCCGCACCGGGCCCTCCGCGCGCGCCGCCGCGACGGAAGCCGCCAGATCGCCGAGGAATTCAGCCTCGCTGCCGTGGTTGGCGGCGGTGACGGTGAGGTGCAGGTTCAGCGGAGAAGCGCCGTGCGCGAACTGCGGCTGGACGTACCAGCCGCGCGCCTTCATCTCGTCGGCGACAGTGAACAGGTCGAAGCCGTCCGAGCCGGCGAACGCGACCAGCGTCGACACCGGATCGCCCAGCACGCGCAGGCCGGGAATCTCCGCCACGCCGGCACGAATCCGCCGCACCGCTTCCCGGGCAGCCTCGGCCAGCTTCAGGTAGCCGTCCTCGCCGAGGTGGTGCACGACAGCCCACGCGGCGGCGAGCGGACCGCCCGAGCGGGTGCTTTGCAGCGTCGGGTTGAGCATCGTGTAGCCAGGCCAGGCAGCGCTCGCGAAAAAGTGCGGCCGCCGGAGCTCCGCGGAAGCGTGCAGCAGCACCGAGACGCCCTTGGCGCAGTAGGCGTATTTGTGCAGGTCCACCGAAATGCTGGTGACGCCCGGGACGCGGAAGTCGAACGGCGGCAGGTCCGCGCCGAGCTTCGCGAAGTACGGCAGCACCCAGCCGCCGATGCACGCGTCGACGTGCATGCGCACCCCGCGAGCCGAAGCGGCGGCAGCGATCTCCGAGATGGGATCGACGACGCCGTGTGCGTACGAAGGCGCGCTCGCCACCACGAGCACGGTGGTTTCGTCGATCGCGGCGGTCATCGCCGCCGGGTCCGCGCGGAAGGTGCCCGGATCGACCGGCACCACGACCTTCCGCACGCCGAACAGGTGCGCGGCTTTGTGGAACGCCGCGTGCGCGGTTTCCGGCAGCACGATCGACGGCGAAGCGATCTCCGGCCGGGCGTCGCGGGCGGCGAGGACCGCGAGCAGGCACGATTCGGTGCCCCCGGACGTCACCGCGCCGACCGTGTCCGGCGTGCCGCCGAGCAGTCCGGCCGCGCGGGCGACCAGGTCGTTCTCCATCCGCAGCAGGCTGGGGAACGCGGTCGGGTCGAGCCCGTTCGCCGAACTGGCCAGCGCGTGCGCGGCGGCGGCGATTTCGTCCACTTCGGACAGTCCGCTGTCGTACACGTAGGCCAGCGTGCGCCCGCCGTGCGTCGGCAGGTCGCCGGAGCGGAGTTCGCGCAGCCGCGCCAATACGTCGTTCACGGCTGCCGTTCCAGGACCGAACGGCGCAGCAGCGGGATGCCGAGCGCGATCAGCACCGCGGGCAGCACCGAAGCGCCGATCACGATCGCGGTGATCGCCGACGGCGGCTGCGGGACGGCGGTCGTCCCGGTGCTCGACACGTAGCTCCCGGCTTGCAGCACGAGGCCGAACAGCCCCGGCCCGAGCGCGAGCCCGAGCGTCTCGGACGCGGTCCACACCCCGGCCGTGACGCCCGCCCGGGTCTCGCCGGTCCGCTCCTCCTCGGCGCTGATCAGGTCCGGCAGGATCGCCAGCGGGAACACCGAAATGCCCGCGTAGCCGACGCCGGCGAGCGCGACGAACACCAGCGTCGCGGCGAACGGGAGCCGGTCGGCGAAGTACATCGCCACCAGGCCGACGAAAAACGACGTCGTGGCGACCCGGAATCCGGCGAGCTTGCCCCAGCGCGCGCCGAGCCGCGGCCACACCGGCATGGTGACCAGCGCGGGCCCGACGAACCCGACGAACAGGTACGTGCGGTAGCTCGGGTCGCCCAGTACGTGCTGCGCGAAGTACGGGATCGCGGCCAGCACCGTGCCGATGCCGAGCGCCTGGATGAAGTAGACGCCCAGCAGCCACCGGAACGAACGCCACCGCGCGATGGTCCGCGCCAATTCCTTGAGCCGCACCGTGTTCGGGCGCAGCGAGCCGACCGGCGCGTCCTTCAGGCCGAAGTAGACGCCGAGCGTGGCGGCCAGGATGATCACCGCCATCACGAGGCCCATCACCCGGTAGCCGGCCACGCCGGGCAGCAGGTCGGTGAGCGCCGGGGCGCCGCCGCCGGACACCAGCACCGCCACCGCCAGCACGCCGATCCGGACGCTGGTGAGTTTCGTGCGTTCCTCGGCGGAATCGGTCAGCTCGGCCGGAAGCGCGTTGAACGGCACCTGGAAGAACGCATACGCGGTGGCGCACAGGAAGAACATCGCCACGACGTACGCCGCGTCCCACAGCGGCGTGCCGAAGCCGGGATGCGCGAAGAGCGCGGCGAACAGGATCGCGACGCCGATCCCGCCGCGCAGCAGGAACCGCCGCCTGCTCCCGGTCCGCGCGAGGTCGGCGTCCGACAGCCGGCCCGCGACCGGGTTGAAGACCACGTCCCACGCCTTGGGCACGAACACGATCACCCCGGCCGCCGCGGCGGGCACCGCCATCGTGTCGGTGAGGTACGGCAGCAGGAGCAGCCCCGGCACCGTGCCGAACCCGCCGGTGACGAAGGAGCCGAGCGAGTAGCGGAATCTCGTGCGGCGGGACAGCGACGCCAAAGGTCCTCCTCGAAGGCGGAACGACGAACGCATGCCTAATGGATCTTCGCCGGTTCCCGGTAGTGGTCGGGAGGAATCGTGCCACCGTCGTGATGCACCGGCAGTACCGGGCCGACTACGCCCTCGTGCGCGGCGATCCCGGTC
>NZ_JBSHAM010000063.1:0-53099 GCF_053611505.1 Amycolatopsis sp. NPDC054798
TCAGGCCGGCTACCCGTCGTCGCCTTGGTAGGCCATTACCCCACCAACAAGCTGATAGGCCGCGGGCACATCCCATACCGCCGGAGCTTTCCACCACCACAGATGCCTGCAGTGGTCGTATCCGGTATTAGACCCAGTTTCCCAGGCTTATCCCAAAGTACAGGGCAGATTACCCACGTGTTACTCACCCGTTCGCCACTCATCCCCGGCCGAAACCGGTTCAGCGTTCGACTTGCATGTGTTAAGCACGCCGCCAGCGTTCGTCCTGAGCCAGGATCAAACTCTCCAACAATGTTTTACGAGTCTGATCGAGACTACTCTCAATCAATCATTCTCAAAGGAAACCCCGACGAGGGGGTTTCATATTAAGCTCTACTGGCTTAGTTCACTAGCACACTGTTGAGTTCTCAAGCAACACACCCCGAACCAGCCCCGGAATCAACCAGGCCAAGCTCGATGCGTTATTTCAAGCTTTTGGTCGAGCATGCCGGTACCTACGAGGCTAGTCGTAGGGAGTCGGCGGCCGCTCGTGGGCCGACGCTGAACATTACCTGGTCCGTTTCGCGGTGTCAACCCGCTCGGCCCTGGCTCCTGATCGGTGAGGCTTTCGGCCCCGCCGGCCCGGTGTTCCTGGCGACGAAGAGAAGATTACATGCCTTCCAACCACCCGAAAACAGGGGGGTCACTTAACGGCATCGCCGCTGGTCAGAGCCGCGCCAGCAGGCCGGAGGGGCCGGTTTAAGCGCCGCGAACCGCGCTCGGCGGGGCGCCTGACGGGCCTCGAGTGACCCAGGTCTCCGCCAGACCGCCTCCTCCGAACGAGCTGCCGGACCGAAACCCCGAGCGCAGCACGCCTCCGCCGACCGGGTGCCCGAGCCAATTCGGCAGGTCAGCCGACTGCCCGAGCCCCGAACGATCCGCGACCAGCTCCGCCACGCAACACCGTCAGGGCTCGACGAAAAAAGAAAGCCGGTCAGTGCAGAGCACTGACCGGCTGCGACAAACCTTCTCCAGAGCACCCGACCGGGCAACCCCGAAAGCCTTACCCAGGCAACCGCGGCAGATATCGAGGCGGAACCCGAACCGGCGCGACCCGCATGTAGTCCGCGGCCAGCGCGAGCATCTTGCCGTCCGTCCACTGCCCGCCCATGAACGAAATCCCCACCGGCAGCGGTCCGACCGAACCGGCCGGGACGGTGACGTCCGGGTAGCCCGCGACGGCGGCCGGGGTCGAGGACGGGATCACGTCGTTGTCGCCGACCTTGCAGTCCGTCTTCCAGGCCGGCGGGTTCGTCGGCGACGCGATGGCGTCCAGGCCGTACTTCGCGAGGGTCTCGTCCAGCGAGCGGCGAGACAGGTCGGTCAGCTCAGCCCGGTTCTTCAAGTAGGCCGGGTCGTTCGGGCCGGGCGCGGCGAGCGCCTGCTCGAACAGCTCCTGACCAGCGAAGCAGGTGCGTTCCAGCGGGTCGGAGCGGTTGTACGCGATGAGGTCCGCGAGGTTCCGCGGGCCGGTGGGGCGCGTGGCGAGGTAGGCGTCGATGTCGCGGTGGAACTCGGTCAGCAGCGCCGGGAACTCCAGCTCCGAGAGCCGGTCCTGATACGGCAGCGTCACCTCGACGACCGTCGCTCCGGCGCGTTCCAGCGAAGCTTTCGTCTTGCTGACCACGACGTCCGTGTCCGGGCCGAGCACCGGCAGCCGCCACAGTCCGATCCGGGCACCGCGCAGGACGCCGGGGCGGAGGAGTTTCGCGTAGTCGGTCGGCTGGGTCGACGGGTAGCGCAGGGTGGCCGGGTCGGACGGGTCGCGCCCCTGCAGCACCGAGAGCGTCAGCGCGGTGTCGACGACGTTGCGCGCGATGGGTCCCGCCGTGTCCTGTTCCGCGGAGATCGGCACGACGCCGGTGCGGCTGACCAGTCCGAGGCTCGGCTTGTGGCCGACGGTCGCGGTCATCCCGGCCGGGCACACGATCGACCCGTCGGTCTCGCTGCCGATCGCGACCTGCGCGAGCGACGCGGCGACCCCGGCCGCGGATCCGGCGGACGAGCCGCACGGGTTGTGGTCCAGCACGTACGGGTTGTTGGTCTGCCCGCCGACGCCGGACCAGCCGGAAGTCGGCTTCGCGGCGCGGAAGTTGGCCCACTCCGACAGGTTCGCCTTGCCGAGGATGACCGCTCCGGCGTCGCGCAGCCGGGTGATCAGCGTGGCGTCCTTGGCCGGACGGCTCCGCAGCGCGCGCGAACCGGCGGTGGTCTGCTGGTCGTGCGTGTCGACGTTGTCCTTGACCAGCACCGGGATCCCGTCGAGCGGACCGCGGGTGCGGCCGGTCCGGTGCCGGACGTCGCTGGCCGCGGCTTGCGCGAGCGCGCCCGGGTTGAGCGCGAGGACGGCGTTGACCTTCGGGTCCAGCACCCGGATCCGGGCGAGGTAAGCGCTGGTCAGCCGGGTCGCGGTGAGCTCACCGGCCGCCATCCGGTGCTGCAGCGAGGGAATGTCGGTGCGGTCGAGGTCGAAGTGCAGCCCGGCCGCGTCGATCTCGGGCTCAGCCGTCATCGCGACCGCCGGCGGCGCGGTGGCCAAGCCCGCCGCCGCGACCAGCGCAGCGAGTACGGCGGGCAGTCTTTTTCCCATGTTCCGATGCCTCCCCAACCTCGGAGCACGGCCCGGGGCCTCGTCAGAGCATCGGCAACAGGGTCCGGAGCTCGTACGGGGTGACCGCGCTCCGGTAGTTGTCCCACTCGACCCGCTTGTTGCGCAAGAAGAAGTCGTAAACGTGCTCGCCGAGCGCTTCCGGCAGCAGCTCCGACTTCTCCATCTCGGCGAGCGCCTCGCCGAGGTTCTGCGGCAACTGCGAGTAGCCGGCGGCGCGGCGTTCGGAGTCCGAGAGCTGCCAGATGTTGTCCTCGGCGGGCGGCGGCAGCTCGTAGCCCTTTTCGATGCCCTTCAGCCCCGCGGCCAGTATCACCGAGTAGGCCAGGTACGGGTTGCACGCCGAATCGAGCGTCCGGATCTCCACGCGCCGCGACGACGCCTTGCCCGGCGAGTACATCGGCACGCGCACGAGCGCCGAGCGGTTCGCCCTCCCCCACGACACCGTCGTCGGAGCCTCGCTGCCGCTGATCAGCCGTTTGTAGGAATTGACCCACTGATTGGTGACCGCGGAGATTTCCTTGGCGTAGTGCAGGACGCCGGCGACGAACGCCTTGCCGGTCTCGGACAGCTCGTGCGGGTCCTCCGCGTCGTAGAACGCGTTGCGGTCGCCTTCGAACAGGCTCACGTGGGTGTGCATGCCGGAGCCGGGCTGGTCGGTGAACGGCTTCGGCATGAAGGTCGCGCGCACGCCCTGGGTCAGCGCGACCTCCTTGACGACGTAACGGAACGTCATCACGTTGTCGGCCATGGTGAGGGCGTCGGCGTAGCGAAGGTCGATTTCCTGCTGCCCCGGAGCCCCTTCGTGATGGCTGAACTCGACCGAGATGCCCATCGCCTCGAGGGTTTCGATGGCGTGCCGGCGGAAGTGCGTCGCGGTGGCGTGGCTGGCCTGGTCGAAGTAGCCGCCGTTGTCGGCGGGCTCGGGCTCGCTGCCGTCGTCGGGGAGGTTGGCGAGGAGGAAGAACTCGATCTCCGGGTGCACGTAGCAGGTGAACCCGGCTTCGCTGGCCTTCGACAGCTGGCGGCGCAGCACGTGCCGCGGGTCGGCCCAGGACGGCGAACCGTCGGGCATCGCGATGTCGCAGAACATCCGCGCCGAGTACGGGCCGCCCTCCGGGGTCTCCCACGGCAGCACCTGGAACGTGGACGGGTCCGGCTTGGCGACCATGTCCGACTCGTAGACGCGCGCGAAGCCCTCGATGGCCGAGCCGTCGAACCCGATGCCCTCGCTGAACGCGCCCTCCAGTTCGGCGGGCGCGACCGCGACGGACTTCAGAAATCCCAGCACGTCGGTGAACCACAGGCGGACGAAACGGATGTCGCGCTCTTCCAAAGTGCGGAGCACGAATTCCTGCTGGCGATCCATGGCCGAACCCTAACCAGCACGTGTTAACGCCATGTTTCACGGGTCACCCACATCGGCGGCGGGTTTACGCCACCTGCGCGAGCTGGGGTTTCCGGGATTTGCTTGATCGGGTGATCGACAGCGACGCGACCGAGGCGACGACCGCGAGCCCGGCGGCGACGTACCACGCGATCGCGTAATCGCCGAAGTGGTCGCGCACCGCGCCTGCGGCGGAAGCGGCGAACGCCGCGCCCAGCTGGTGGCAGGCGAAAACCCAGCCGAAGACGATCGGACCGGCTTCGCCGAAGGAGCGACTGCAGAGCGCGACCGTCGGCGGGACGGTCGCCACCCAGTCGAGACCGTAGAAGAGGATGAACGCCCACATGCTCGGCTGGACCGAATCCGTGAACAGCTGCGGCAACAGGGCGAGCGAAACTCCCCTCAACGCGTAATAGACACCGAGCAGGATCCGTGGGTCGACCCGGTCGGTGAGCCATCCCGACGCGATCGTTCCCACCACGTCGAAGACGCCGACCAGTGCGAGCAGGCTAGCCGCGGTCGTTTGCGGCATGCCGTGGTCGTGCGCGGCGGGGACGAAGTGCGTGCTGACCAACCCGTTCGTGGTCGCCCCGCAGATGGCGAACCCGACGGCGAGCAGCCAGAACGTACGCGTGCGCGCAGCCTGGAACAGCACGGTCAACCCTCGGCGGACAGTGCCGACCTTCGGAGCCGGACGCGCCACTTCGGCGTCTTCGGGCGCTCCGTACGCGACAGTGCCGATGTCGGCGGGGTGGTCGCGTACGGCCAGCAGTACCACCGGGACCACCGCGAGAGCCGCGATGGCGATGACCATGGACGCTGTCCGCCAGCCGTCGTCCACCGCGAGCGAGGCGATCAGGGGCAGGAAGATCAGCTGTCCGGTTGCTCCCGCGGCGGTAAGTACGCCGGTTACGACACCGCGGTGACGTACGAACCAGCGCGTCGCGACCATGGCGGCGAAGCTCATCGCCATCGAGCCGGTGCCGAGGCCGACGAGCACGCCCCAGCAGAGGATCAACTGCCAGCTGGCACTCATGAAGACCGTGCCGCCCGCGCCGAGAGCGACGACGCACAGCGCGACAGCTGACACTCGGCGGATGCCGAATCGCTCCATCAGCGCTGCGGCGAAGGGCGCGAAGAGGCCGTACAGGACCAGGTTGACCGAGACGGCGGACCCGATCGTGGCGCGGGACCAGCCGAATTCTTCGTGCAGCGGATCGATCAGTACGCCCGGCGCGGCTCGGAAGCCGGCAGCGGCGAGGAGTGCGACGAACGCGGCCGCCGCGACGAACCAGGCGCGGTGCAGGCGGCGGGCGGGACGAGTCTCAACGGTCACGAGTGGTCAGTTTGGTGTGTGTGCCGAAACGGCGAAAGTGGCCGGAAGGACACTCTCCGAAAGGATCGGGCCAGCCAAGTAGGCTCTCCCCCATGCTCAGCCGACGTGTCCTGCCGGCGCTGCTGCTCCTCGGGCTGGTCGGCGGTTGCACCGCGGCGCCCCCGTTGCCCGCGGCGGACGGGTTGCTCGCCGCCGCCAAGGCGAACTTCGCCAAGGTCCGCAGCCTGCACTTCTCGGTCGGCGTCAACGGGGTGCTGCCCGGCCTGCCGATGACCAAGCTCGTCGGCAACGCGACGCTCAGGAACGGCGGGCAAGCGAGCGGCAGCGCGGAATTCACCGATCGGTCGTTCGCGTTCACCGTCTCCGGGCAGACCGCGACCACCAAGGACACGAAGGGTGGCGAAACGAGCGGTCCCACGCCTTTTACCGTCGACCGTTTCCTCGGCCCGCACGCCGGCCTGATCCGCCTCCTCGACTCGCTCCGGCAGCCGAACACCGAAATTCGCGAGACGATCCAGCACGTCGACGGCTACCGCGTCGGCGGGACCGTGCCCCAGGCTGTCGCGACGACGCTGGTGCCGCAGATCCATTCGGACGTGAATGTGAAGGTCTGGGTCACGGCCTCCGAGCCACGCCGCTTCGCGCGGATGTGGCTGCAGGTGCCGCCAGCGACGAATCGCGACAGCCCGGTGATGTACGAGGTGCTGTTGACGGACCAGCAGCCTTAGCAGTTGCCGTCGCTTGCGGTGGTGGTGATCAGGTAGGCCGTTGCTGCTTTGTCGACGCAGGTGTTGCCCTTGAGGAACGCTGCGTGCTGTACGTCGTCGACAGTCAGCAGTGCGGCGTTGAGGTCTTTCGCGAGAGCTACGCCCTGACGGTATGGCGTCGCCGGGTCATGTGTGGTCGAGATGACGAGCGTCTTCGGCAAGCCGAGTGCGGACGGATGGTGGGTCCGCGAGGTTGGCGGTACCGGCCAGGCCGAGCAAGTGTCGAGTTCGTGCGCGTCGGGTGAACTGCCGGTCAGGAACGGTGCGCGGGCGAGCATCTGACGTTGCGTGGCGTCGATAGTCGCGCGATTGGGGAGACGGTCGTAGTCGACGCAGCGGACGGCGTAGTAGGCGTCTAAGGCTCCGCTGTAGTGGCCATTTTGGTCGCGTTGGTAGTAGCCATCGGCCAGCTGAAGCAGCTTCGTGCCGCGGTGCTGGGTCGCGAGTTCTTCCAGTGCCTGCTGCAAATTCGGCCACTGTGCGCGGGAGTAGAGCGCGGCTTCTGTCGCGGTGACGGCGTCCGAGAAAGACAGCCCGCGGTCAGGTAGCGCCGGGACCGGGGCGCGGGCGATTCGCTGAAAAGCTGCAGTCGCGTCGCCGGTTAGCGGGCACCCAGGCCGCTTCGCACACCATTGTGCGAAGCGGGTGAAGGCGTCTTGAAACCCGGCGGCCTGGGCGATCAGTGTCTGCGGCAAGTCCTGGGCGGGGTCGATGGCACCGTCGAGGACCATCGCCCGCACTTTGTCCGGGTACGCCTCTGCGTACGCCGAACCGATCTGTGTGCCGTACGAGTACCCGAGGTACGTGAGCTTCGCGTCGCCAAGGGCCGTACGAAGCGCGTCGACGTCGCGTACGACCTCTCGTGTGCCTACGTGCGCGAGGAACTCCGCGCCGGTCTTCTTGAGACAGGCGGACGCTCTCCCGACGTCTGATGCGCGAGCAGCGTCCTGCTCGGCATCCGACCGGCACCTGATCCGCGGCTCACTCGCATGCACGCCGCGAGGGTCGAAGCCGATCAGGTCGAACTGCTCGGCAAGCTTCCCGGCGGTTGGCGCCAGCGTGGCCGCCGCAGTCATCCCTGAACTGCCAGGGCCACCTGGGTTGAGCACGAGAGACCCGATCCGGCGCGTCGGATCGGCGGCCCGATGCCGCAGCAGACCGATCGACACCGTCCGGCCCTGGGAGTTCGTGTAGTCGAGAGGCACCGTCAGCCGGGCACAGTCGACCGACTGATCCGCGTACAGGCCCTTCTCGAACGCAGTCTGCGCGTACGGCGCACACGGTCCCCACTCGATCGCCGGACGCTGGCTCGCGCAAGCCGTGGCAGCGAGCATCGTCGCCACCACGACTGTCGCGGGCCAGCGCAACGTCAGTTGCCCTTACAGCGGGTGCCGTCCGGAGGCGTCGTGCCGTCGATCAGGTACGCAGTCCCCGCCTTGTCGACGCACGCGTTGCCCTGAAGGAACACCGTGTGCTGCGTGCCCTCGAAGGTGAGCAGCGAGCCCTTGAGCGCCTTCGCGAGATTCACGCCCGCCTGGTACGGCGTCGCCGGGTCGTTCGTGGTCGAGATCGTCAGGGTCTTCGGCAGGCCTTCGACGTTCGGCTCGTGCGGCTTCGACGTGTTCGGCACAGGCCAGAACGCGCAGGCGTCGCGGGCGGAACTGGCTTGGCGGCCGTCGTCGAGGAAAGGCGCTGCCTTTACGTATTTCTCCTGGGCCTCGAGGATCTGCTTCGGATCGGTGACTCGCGGGTCGTCGACGCAACGGACCGCGATGAAGGCGTCCTGCGTGGTGCCGTAGCTGCCGTCCGGGTTGCGCTCGTTGTAGATGTCGGCCAGCTTCTCCAGCGTGGTGCCGCGCTGCAGCTTCAGCTCATTCAGCCCGGTGTTCAGGTACTCCCAGAGACTCTGCTGGTAGAGGGCCTGTATGGCACCAGTGGTGGCGTCGTCATACGACAGCTTGCGGCCGTCGCCGACGGGCACTGGGAAGTCGATCAGCCGGCGCGTGAGGTCTTGGAACTGCTTCGTCGCCGCGGCCGGGTCGTGGCCGAGCGCGCAGTCCTGACGCTCCGCGCACCACTTCGCGAACTCGTTGAACGCGCCGCCGAAGCCCTGGCCCTGTGCGACGAGTGAGTCCTCCGGGCTCTGCGTCGGGTCGACAGCGCCGTCGAGAACGAGCGCGCGCACGTTCTTCGGGAAGGTCTCCGCGTACGTGGACCCAATGCGCGTGCCGTACGAGTAACCGAGGTACGTGAGCTTCTCGTCGCCGAGGACGCTTCGCAGTACGTCCATGTCCTTAGCGACGTCGCGCGTACCGACGTGCGCGAGCATGTCGTCGCCGTACTTCGTCCGTTGTGCGCACTTCGCGGCGAATTCCTTCTGTTCCGCCTCCTGCTTCGCGACGCCAGCGGGAGAACCGTCGGTCTCGCTGTCGTCGGCACGCTCGGCGTCGCGCTCGGGCCCGGTCAGGCATTCGACCTGCGGTTCGCTGGCCCCGATCCCCCTCGGGTCGAAGCCGACGAGGTCGAACCGGTCGCCGAGATCGGACTTCGACACCTGGTCGACCAGGCCCGCCGCGGCCACCATGCCCGAAGCGCCCGGTCCGCCCGGGTTCACCACGAGCGAACCGATTTTCTGGCCCGAATCGCTCGCGCGGTGCCGGAGCACGCCGAGGGTGATCGTCTGCCCGTCCGGTTTGTCATAGTTCAACGGCACCGTGAGCCGTCCGCACTCGAGTCCCTGCGCTTTGAACGCGGACCGCGCGTCGCTCGAGGTCGCGTAGGGTGCACACGCGGACCAGGTCATGCTCTGGCCGTAGAACCGCGCCAGTCCGGCGGGCACCGGGCCCACCGGCGCGTGCGATTCGACGGTCGGCGCGAGCGCGGCCTGGTCGGATTTGGACGCGCACGCCACGAGCGTGGTCGCGAGCAGGCCGGAAGCCGCTAACGCGACTATCGGATGGACTTTCGGGCTGGCGCTGGGATGACGGGACACGGTTTGATCGTGCCATCCGGGTGCGGAACTCGAACGCACCGTCGGCGCGTTGGGCAGTGCGGGTGCGACCGGAGACACATCGACACGAGGAGACCAGGGGTGGCACTGATCAGCCGGGTGGGCAAGCGGCTCCGCCGGATCATCCAGCGGCCGGGCAGCGTCGAGCTGACCCGCTACGAAGCGCTGCTGCCCGCCGTCGAAAAGCTCGAACCGGAGCTGGAGAAGCTCACCGACGCCGAGCTCACCGAGCGCGCGGGCAAGCTGCGGGACGCCATCGGCGGGGCCGCCTCGTTCACCGACAGCCAGCTGATCGAGATCTGCGCGCTCGGCCGCGAGGCCGCCCGGCGCAAGCTCGGCGAGCGGGCCTTCGACGTGCAGCTGCTCGGCACCATGGGCCTGCTCACCGGCCACGTCGTGCAGATGGAGACCGGTGAAGGCAAGACGCTCGCCGGCGCGCTGGCCGCCGCCGGGTACGCGCTGCGCGGCCGCCGGGTGCACGTGGTCACGGTCAACGACTACCTCGCCCGCCGCGACGCGGAGTGGATGGGCCCGGTGTACGACCTGCTCGGCGTCACCGTCGGCTGGGTCGAACCGGCGCACTCGAAGGAGGAGCGCAAGGAGGCCTACGGCAAGGAGGTCACCTACGGCGCGGTCGCCGAAATCGGCTTCGACGTGCTGCGCGACCGCCTGGTCACGCACCCCGACGACCTGGTGCAGAAGGCTCCCGAGGTGGCGATCGTCGACGAGGCCGACTCGGTGCTGGTCGACGAGGCGCGCGTGCCGCTGGTCATGGCCGGTTCGATCGACCACAACGACGCCGACGAGGAGGTCGCCAAGATCGTCCGGCGGCTGCGGCTCGGCCTGCACTACGAAACCGACTCCGAGGGCCGCAACGCCTGGCTGACCAGCGCCGGAGCGTCGGTCGTGGAGAAGTCGCTCGGCGGGGTCGACCTGTACGACGAGTCCGGTTCAGACCGGCTCGCCGCGGTGAACGTCGCCCTGCACGCGCACGCGCTGCTCACCCGGGACGTCGACTACCTGGTCCGCGACGGCAAGGTGCAGCTGATCAACGCCGCCCGCGGCCGCGTCGCCGAACTGCAGCGCTGGCCGGACGGCCTGCAGGCCGCGGTCGAGGCGAAGGAGCAGGTCACCGCCACCGACCGGGGCGAAATCCTCGACTCGATCACGGTGCAGGCGCTGCTCGCGCGCTACCCCGAGGTCGCGGGCATGACCGGCACCGCCGTCGCGGTCGCCGAGCAGCTGCGCGAGTTCTACAAGCTCGAGGTCGCGGTGATCCCGCCGAACACCCCGAACGTCCGCGAGGACCAGCCGGACCGCGTCTTCGCCTCGCCGTCGCAGAAACTGCGCGCGATCGAGGAGGAGATCCGCACGGTGCACGAGACCGGGCGGCCGATTCTCGTCGGCACCCAGGACGTCGCCGAGTCCGAGGAACTGGCGGAGAAGCTGGCGAAGGTCGACCTGCCGTGCGTCGTGCTGAACGCGCGCAACGACGCCGAAGAGGCCGCGATCATCGCCGAAGCGGGCAAGAAGGGCGCGGTCACCGTGTCCACGCAGATGGCGGGCCGCGGTACCGACATCCGGCTCGGCGGCAGCGACGGCGCGTCCCGCGAAGAGGTCGCCGAGCTGGGCGGTCTGCACGTGATCGGCACCGCGCGGTATCCGTCGAGCCGCCTCGACGGGCAGCTGCGCGGCCGGTCCGGACGCCAGGGCGACCCGGGCAGCGCGATCTTCTTCGCGAGCCTCAACGACGACCTCGTGCTGTCGAACGCGCCGGATCTGCCGGACGGCATCGACGCGGACCCCGAGACCGGCGAGATCACCGACCCGGCCGCGCACCGGCAGCTCAACCACGCCCAGCGCGTCGCCGAGGGCGTCGACCTGGAGATCCACCGCAACACCTGGCGCTACACCCGGCTGATCGAGCGGCAGCGCGCCGAGCTGCTGGAGCACCGGGACAAGGTGCTGCACACCGGGCTCGCGGCCGAGGAGCTGGAGAAGGCGCAGCCGGAGAAATTCGCCGAGCTGAAGGAAAAACTGGACGACTCCGAGCGGCTCGAGCAGGTGTGCCGCGAGGTCCGGCTGTTCCACCTCGACCAGCTGTGGTCGGACCACCTGGCCTACCTCACCGACGTGCGCGAGAGCATCCACCTGCGCGCGCTGGCCCGCGAGACGCCGCTGGACGAATTCCACCGCGCGGCGATCCCGGAGTTCCACAAGATCATCGCCGAATCCGCCTCGCGGGCGGCGAAGACGCTCGAGGAAGCCGAGATCACCGACAACGGACTCGACCTCGAGGACGTCGGTGTGCGGCGGGCGAACACAACGTGGACGTATCTGGTGCACGACAACCCGTTCGACTCGGACTTCGAGCAGACGGTCAAGAAGGTGCGCAGCATGATGCGGATGAAGAAGTCCTGATTCCTTCTTTCGGAGGGCCCCTCGCCGCGGGTGAGGGGCCCTTCGCCGTTCCCTGGCTCACCTCCGCGTAGTTTCTGTCGGTGCGGTGGGACAGAATGGCGGCATGCCGCAACTGCGCATCGCACTGGCCCAGGTCAACACCACCGTCGGCGACATCGACGGGAACACCGCGCTCACCGTCGAGTGGACCCGCAAGGCCGCCGAGGCGGGCGCGCACGTCGTCGTGTTCCCGGAGATGTCCCAGACCGGTTACCCGGTCGAGGACCTCACGCTCCGGCGCACGTTCGCCGACGCGTCCCGGCGCTCGGTGACCGAACTGGCGCGCCGGCTCGACGAAGCGGGCTGCGGTGAAGTGCTCGCGTACGTCGGCTACCTCGACCACGACGAGGTCGGCCCGCGCGACGCCGCGGCGGCGCTCTACCGCGGCGAGGTAGTGGCCAGGCAGTTCAAGCACCACCTGCCGAACTACGGCGTGTTCGACGAGCACCGGTACTTCAAACCGGGCACCGAACTCGAGGTGCTGCGGCTGCACGGCGTCGACATCGGCATGGTGATCTGCGAGGACATCTGGCAGGACGGCGGCCCGATCTCCGCGCTCGGCAAGGCCGGGGTCGACCTGGTGGTCGCGCCGAACGCGTCGCCGTACGAACGGTCGAAGGACGAGCAGCGGCTGCCGCTGATCGCGAGGCGGGCGGCCGAGGCGGGCGCGCCGCTGGTGTACACGAACCAGGTCGGCGGGCAGGACGATCTGGTTTTCGACGGTGACTCGCTGGTGGTCGGCTCGGACGGGACGCTTCTTGCCCGGGCGCCGCAGTTCGTGGAGCACCTGCTGGTGCTGGATTTGGACCTGCGCGCCGCGGAGGCGTCGGCCACGGGCTCTTTCGACGGCCTGGAAGTGCACCGGCGGGTACTGACCGATTCGCCATTGCCCGCGTACGAGCCGCTTTCGGCCCGGACGATCAGCGAACCGCTCTCGGACGAGGCGGAGGTCTGGTCGGCGCTGGTCGTCGGACTGCGCGATTACGTGCACAAGAACGGCTTCTCGACGGTTACCTTCGGCTTCTCCGGCGGAATCGACTCGGCGGTCTGCGCGGCGCTGGCAGCGGACGCGCTCGGCGGGGACAACGTGTACGGCGTTTCGATGCCGTCGAAGTACTCGTCCTCGCACTCCCGGGATGACGCCTCCGACCTGGCGGAGCGGATCGGCGCCCACTACCGGGTCGAGCCGATCGGCGACATGGTCGATGTCTATGTCAACCAGCTTCGGCTGACCGGGCTCGCGGAGGAGAACATCCAGGCGCGAGTGCGCGGGATGCTGCTGATGGCTCTGTCCAATTTGGATGGACACCTCGTGCTCGCGACCGGCAACAAGACCGAACTGGCCGTCGGCTACTCGACGATCTACGGCGACGCGGTCGGGGCGTTCGCGCCGATCAAGGACCTGTTCAAGACGCACGTGTGGCAACTGGCGCGGTGGCGGAACGAGGAAGCGGCCAAACGAGGGGAAACGCCGCCGATCCCGGAAAACTCGATCACGAAGCCGCCATCGGCGGAGCTGCGGCCGGACCAGAAGGACTCGGATTCGCTGCCGGATTACGAACTGCTGGACGACGTTCTGGACGACTACGTCGAGAACGACCGCGGGTACGCGGATCTGATCGAGGCGGGCTTCGACCCGGAGACGATCGACCGGGTGGTGCGGATGGTCGACCGGGCGGAATACAAGCGCCGGCAGTACCCGCCGGGCACGAAGATCACGTTCAAGGCCTTCGGCCGGGACCGGCGGCTTCCGATGACCAACGGGTGGCGGGAACGGAAGTCCTGACCGGGGATTCCGGTTTGGCTGAGCGGGAGCTGGCTGGCTGAGGTTCGGTTGGCTG
This sequence comes from Amycolatopsis sp. NPDC054798, assembly GCF_053611505.1. Taxonomy (NCBI): domain Bacteria; kingdom Bacillati; phylum Actinomycetota; class Actinomycetes; order Pseudonocardiales; family Pseudonocardiaceae; genus Amycolatopsis; species Amycolatopsis sp. NPDC054798. Next base: position 13,449 of record NZ_JBSHAM010000063.1, read on the forward strand.
AGGTTCAGTTGGCTGAGGTTCGGTTGGCTGTCTTGGCGTGGTCGGCTGCGTTGCTGAACGCAGCGGGTTCCGTTATCGCTGACTGGGTTTTCGAGTGCGGCTGGGCGAGGCTTGTCTTTCGCCGGGATGGTGATCGGCATGCCGGGTCCCGCTCGTGTCTGCGACCTCCGGCCGGGTTCGCCGCGGCTCCAGGGTCGTGTCGTTTTCTCGCCAGTTTCTGTCGGTGCCGAGTCGTACGCTGGGCGGCATGACGGTTGGGTACACGGTGTTCGACACCCCGATCGGGGCGTGCGGCCTCGCCTGGCGGGACGGTGCGGTGATCGGAACCGCGCTGCCGGGAAGCACGGCTGAGCGGACGCGCGCGCATCTCGCGACCCGCTTCCCCGACGCGGCGGAATCGCCGGTGCCGGAGGAACTGCGCGCGGTGGTGGACGATGTCGTCGCGCTGCTGTCGGGAGAAGGTCGCGACTTGCGTGCGGTGCCGTTGGACTACCGGGATGTGCCGGAGTTCAACCGGCGCGCGTACGACGTCGCGCGGGCTATTCCGCCGGGGAAAGTCCTGACGTACGGGGATATCGCGCATCAGCTGGGTGCGCCGGGCTCCGCGCAGGCTGTCGGGCAGGCGATGGGGAACAATCCGTTCCCGATCATCGTGCCGTGCCACCGGGTTTTGGGAGCGGGCAAGAACACCGGCGGCTTTTCGGCACCTGGCGGGGTCGAGACGAAACGGCGGATGCTGGTGATCGAAGGGGCGTTTCCGGAGGAACCGACTCTGTTCTGAAGGGGTCGGCTGTATTTGAGGCGTCGGCTGCGGAAACCGGTCCGGGCTGGCGGTGCCGGGGGTTCTGAACGACAGTCTTTTGAGCGACGTGAGGCTTTGCTGCGCTCGGTTGGCAATCCTGCGACACCCCCAGTGCCGCAGGATTGCCAACCGAGTGCGCCGACTTGCTGGGCGAAGGGCGCTGGCACCCAAACCTGTCGCGGGCGATCGCTCGCTGGCCCCGGGAGGAGGAACCGCTGGCGGCCAGCGGGCGAGCCTGACGTTCGCGACCAGCCGGGCCTGAGCCAATCTGGCTGGGGTTAGCTATTTCAGCCAGCCGGAATAGCTGCACCGCCAGCCAGACGACAAGCCCGACATCCGCAACCAGTCGGATCTGAGCCAATCCAGCTGAGCCAGCCATCTCAACCAGTCGAAATGGCCGCACCGCCAGTGGATTGGCCGCACCGCCAGCCAGCTAAGCGTGGGTTGGTCGCGCTGCAGCCAGCTGAGTGTGAGTCGACCACACCACCAGCCAGCTGAGTGCCGCCACCGCCTCCGACCTGACCGTCGCTAGCCGGTTTGCCCACCGCTGCGCGCCAATCGACCGGCTCATCCGGCCTAGCCTCGCTCGCCAGCCGGGCGAATCCAGCCGAACCCGCCAACGACCGGCCCGGCCAACCGAGCCCGCACCCCAGCCCGGCCGACGGTCCGAATGCCGACCGGGCAATCCGGTCCGGTTGGCTCAGCCGCCGCAGCTAACCGAGCGAGCGATCAGGCCAGCGCGAACTGTCAGGTCGTTCCGCCGCTCACCGCGGCTTCAACCAGTCCGTGCCCGGCCGACCTTCCGGCCACAGCCGCAGGGACATAACTGTGGTGCCCCGGGCGGTCTCGACGTGGCCGAGCACCAGGCGAGCGATCAACCCAGCCCAAAATCCGGGTCATTCCCCCGGCTTCCACGGCTTCAGCCAGTCCGTCTCCGGCCAGCCCTCCGCCGCGGCTTGCAGGGGCATGGCGGTGGCTCCGTCCAGGGACTCGCGGACGATATCGGCGTGGCCGGCGTGCCGGGCGGTTTCCTCGATCAAGTGCAGGAGCACCCAGCGGACGGACCAGGCCGACACGTCGTCCGGGTACCAGGGCACGTCCTTCGGGACCGGGACTTCCTGGTTCAGGTCCGCGATCCCGGCGATGACCTCTTCGGTGCGGGCGGCGACCCGGTCGTAGTCGGCGATGACCGACTCCAGCGTCTGGTCCGGGCCGAGACGGTGGTTCTCCTGATAGGTCGCGACGCTTTCGGCGAACGGCTTCGGCGGGATGTTCAGCACCAGGTCGATCCAGCCGCTTTCGGTGGACGACACGTGCTTCAGCAAGCCGCCTACGCTCAGGGCGCTCGCGCTGGGCACGGCGCGCGCCTGGTCGTCGGTCAGGCCGTACGCGGCGACCTTCATCGCCTGCCGCTGCTGTGCCAGGAAACCGAGCAAACCGCCGCGTTCGTCGGGGGTCGGGGAGACTTTGCCAGCCATGGTGGCCTCACTTCCGGTGTCTGTTGCTCCGCAGCATCGCACCCGCCACCGACAATTTCCGGCCGCTGAACGGAACCCGGGTCTGCACGACGAACGCGCCGCCGATCACGATCTGCACCGCGTGCACCACCAGCTGAACCCTGGTGAACACGCCCTCCAGATGCCCCGCCAGCGTCGACGCCACCACCAGCGCCCACGCGACCAGCACCACCACCAGGCACCCCACCGCACAGGCTCTCCAGCCGGGCGGCCACCAGAAGATCAGGCTCAGCGCGCCGACGGCGACCATCGCGCTCAGCAGGTTCGGGGTCACCACAGTCTCCGGGACCCCCGCGTAGACCATCAGCACGATCCCGAACGCCGACACCGAAAGCGACGTCAGCCGCCCGCTCCAGTGCGCTGGCGCGAGTCGCATGAGGGCGGGTCCGGTGAGGAAAAAGGCCAGGCCGCCGATCGCTGTCGCGACTTGGAAGACCGGCTGCGCGGAGAACAGATCCCAGACCGGCTGGTCGGTCAGCGACACCCCGGTCTGCATGAAGAACTCCAGCAGCCACGCGGAATACCCCGCCAAACCCAGTCCGAGCAGGACTATCAAAGCCACCCGCGCAGCATGCACTTGCCCACCCTAAGCGAATCTCTGCGACGAAGTGCCGGATGGTGTCACACCCGTGACTTACCGGAGGTTCCGGACACCATCCGCTACCACGAACTCACGCACCGAATCCCTGGTGGAGGTTACCCGATCGTGGTTGGCGAACGGCCAATACCCGCCTCGTTGCCGGGCACGGGACTTGGCCGGAGGCGGGGAGAGGGCTGGTCCGGAAGCCGGAGGTGGCGAGGTTCTAGGCAGGCGGATACCGGGAGGGCTGGGCGGGCAGGGTGGGCGGCCACCGGTGGGCCGGGCGAATCGGCGGGCCGGGCGGATCGGCGGGGCAGGGTGGATCGGCGTGGAGCGGCGGATCACGACGGGCGATGGCCGGATGCCGCGGCTGACGGTTCGCGGGATCCGCGACCCGATCAGCCTGCTCGGCGTCGACGATGACCGCGTGCGGGCCTAGCCCGGCCCGAGCCAGGCGCGATCGAAGCCAGCCGGGTCGGCGGGATCGAGCGAGCAGGAGTGGGCAGGGCTCGAACCGGAGTGGGCAAGGTTCGGACCGAGCGAGATCAAGCCGAACCAGAGCAATCAAAGCTGCGGGCTAGCGGATCAGAACAGACAGCTCACCACAGCCGAAGATCCATAACCCCCGCCCACCCGCAGCACCCTCCTCACCCCTGCGGCCGCACGAACGGGAACAGCACCGTCTGCCGAATCGACGTCCCGCTCAGCATCATCAGCAACCGGTCCACCCCGAGCCCGAGCCCGCCGGTCGGCGGCATTCCGTGCTCGAGCGCCAGCAGGAAGTCCTCGTCCAGTTCCATCGCCTCGACGTCCCCGCTCGCCGCGCGCAAGGACTGTGCTTCCAGCCGCCGACGCTGCTCCAGCGGGTCAGTCAGTTCCGTGTACGCGGTCCCGACTTCCGAGCCGAACGCGATCAGGTCCCAGCGTTCCGCCAGGAGCGGGTCTGTCCGGTGCTGGCGGGTCAGCGGGGAAACCTCGGTCGGGTAATCGGTGTAGAACGTCGGCAGCACCGTCGAACCCTCGACCAAATGCTCGTGCGCCTTCAGGACCAAGTCGCCCGCGCTGGCTTCCTCCGGGGCCGGGACTCCGGCGGCGGCGCACAGCTTCCGCAAGGTGGCGATAGGCGTGTGCGAGTCGATTTCCTCGCCCAAGGCGTCAGACACGGCTTTGTGCACGGGGATCACGGGCCAGTCGCCGGAGATGTCGTGTTCGACGATGCGGCCGTCGGCGTCTGGGCGTCGCACGACCTGTGCGCCGTACGCGGCTTCGGCGGCGTACTGGATCAGGTCGCGCATCAGGTGGCGCATGGTGTTGTAGTCCGCGTACGCCTGGTACGCCTCCAGCATCGTGAATTCCGGGTTGTGGGTCGCGTCCACGCCCTCGTTGCGGAAGTTCCGGTTCAGTTCGAAAACCCGCTCGACGCCGGCCACGCACAGCCGCTTCAGGTACAGCTCCGGGGCGATGCGCAGGTACATCCGCATGTCGTAAGCGTTGATGTGCGTGACGAACGGCCGCGCGTTGGCACCGCCGTGGATCGTTTGCAGCATCGGAGTTTCGACTTCGAGGAAGTCGCCCTGGTGCAGACGTTCCCGTACCGCGCGGACGACCGTCGAGCGCAGGCGCAGCATGTTCGCCGAGTCCGGGTTGACCGCCAGGTCCAGGTAGCGCTGGCGGACTCGCGTCTCCGGGTCGGTGAGGCCCTTTCGCTTGTCCGGCAACGGGTGCAGGCACTTCGCGGTGACGGTCCATTCGTCCACCAGCACGGACAGCTCGCCGCGGCGGGACGTGATCACCTCGCCGCTCACGCCGACGTGGTCGCCCAGGTCGACGCCGGTGCGCCAGCCGGTCAGGTCCAGCACCTTCGCGTCGAGCATCAGCTGCAGTTCGCCGGAGAAGTCCTTGATCCGCGCGAAACACAGCCCGCCGAGGGTGCGCAGCGCGAGCACGCGCCCGGCCACTCGCACCCGTTTTCCAGTGTGGGAATCGGGTTCCAGCCCGGAGAACGCCTGCACGACGTCGCCGAGGTGGTCCTCGCGGGCGAAGCCGACCGGGTACGGGTCCTGCCCGAGTTCCCGCAGTTTGTCCACTTTGGCCACTCGCACGCGGACCTGTTCCGGACGGCGCTTGGGGCGCGGCACCACCTGCGCCGCTTCCTCGTCGATCCGCCGGACCTGCGCGACGAAATCCTCCCCCACGTTCTCCAGCCGCAGCGACCGCGCGCGCCCGGTGGGCACGAAGCCCTCCAGCGCGCCCGCGACGATGCCGACCCGCGGGAGCCGCCGTGCGGAGGAGTAGCAGAGGAACCGCGGTTCCCAGCCCGGCCCGTACTTGGCGTTCGACCGGTACAGCGATTCCAGCTGGAAGAACCGCGACGCGACACTGAGCACCGCACGCCACGCGCGCAGCACCGGGCCCGCGCCGATGCGCTCGCCTTCGGAGAACACCGCGCGGAACATCGCGAAGTTCAACGAGATGCGCTGTGCCCCGACGTGCTGCGCGGCCGCCACGACCTCGGCGACCATGAACTCGTTGAGCCCGTTTTCCGCGTCCCGGTCACGGCGCATCAGGTCCAGCGAGAGACCCCGCCGTCCCCACGGCACGAACGACAGCAGGCCGCGCAGTTCGCCGCGCGCGTCGTACGCCTCGACCATGACGCTGCGGCCGTCGCTCGGGTCGCCGAGACGGCCGAGCGCCATCGAGAAGCCGCGCTCGGTCTCGTCGACGCGCCACTGCTGCGCGCGGGTCAGCAGCTCCACCATCTCGTCTTCGGGGATTTCGCTGTGCCGCCGGACCTGCGCGGTGTACCCGGCGCGCTGGATCCGTTTCACCGCTTGCCGCACGGACTTCCGCTCAGGACCGGTAAGCGAGAACTCGCGGACGTCGAGGACCGCTTCGTCGCCGATTTGCAGCGCGCGCAGCCCCGCGGCGGCGTACACCTTCGCGCCCTTCTCGCTCGCGCCAAGCACGCCCGGCGTCCAGCCGTACGTACGTGCTTCATGGAGCCACGCCTGCACCGCGTCCGGCCACGCTTCTGGGTCGCCGATTGGATCCGCGCTCGCCACAGTGGTGCCAGCGAGCACGCGGTACGTCACGGCAGCGCGGCCGCTGGGCGCGAACATGACGCTCTTGTCGCGACGCGTAGCGAAGTAGCCGAGCGAGTCGTCCTCGCCGTACTCCCCCAGCAGACGACGCAACTGCAGCTCTTCGTCGTCTGTCCGAATGCGACGGCTGCGTACGCCGCGGAAGAGCGTGTACAGCGCGGCCGTGGACACGAAGGTCGCGCCGAGATCGAGGACTACGTCGATCCACGGCGGGCCTTCGCCGACGCCTATCCGGCGCAGCTGCAGGTTCTCGCCGGTGGCGTGGTTGACCACCCAGGCGAACCGCTCCCACGCGTCGCCAAGACTGCCCGGGAATACCTCGGTGAGTGCCCAGCCGAGCACGATCACCCCGAGGAACCCGACGAACAGCACGGAAAGCCCGTTCCACCAGGCACCGGGAGCGAGCCGCGCGGGGAACGCCGGACGCAGCGACAGCAGGAACACGATCAGCAGGATCGAGATCACGTCGGCCACCGCGAGCGCGCCGACCTGCGTCGGGATGTGCCGCATCTGCCGGGCGTTGAGAGTGAGCAGGTCGGGAGCCCACAGCAGCAGCGCCTGCAGGACCAGCGTCGTGATCAGGCCAGCGACCTGGAACAGCACGAGCACGTACAGCGCGGCCTTCTTGCGCCTGCGCAGCGCGGCGCCGAGCACGACGAGCAGCAGCACGATCACGAGGCTCGAACTGGTCGGCACGCTCAGCACGCCGAACGCCATGTCGATGCCGTTCAGCAGGTGCCCGTGCCGCCCCCCGGAGAGCAGCAGCACGACCGAGAAAAGCGCTGCCAGCTGCACGACAGTGGCCACGAGACCGCCGGCGCGGGCCTTCCATCCGAGGCCGCGCGGGCGGGCGCTCACTGGGGTTCCCATCGGTACCTTTCTTGCGGCGCAGCCGCTCCGTCGAGGGAGGCGCCGGACTTTCTCACCACCGGGCGCATATCGGCCCGATGCCTATCAAGACGTCACAGGAGGCAAAACGGTTGTCGCTACCCGGCCGTGTGAAGCTGGTCGCACGACCTTGGGGCCCTCCGGCGCGCGTGTCACGCTGTGTCCGGTACTGACTCCACGACCCGGGGACCTCTGCGAGGCCTCGAGGGAAGGACGGTCGACGACGATGTCTGCCCAGTCTGCCCAACCCGATGGCGCCGCCGGCGAGGTGGCCGCCCCTTACGGAACCGGCCCCGCGAGCACCGGCACGGCCAAGCCGCGAAAAGTCCGGATCCACCATCTGCGCGAGCTGAAGGACCGCGGCGAACCGTGGCCGATGCTCACCGCTTACGACATGTATACCGCCGAGCTTTTCGACGAGGCAGGCATCCCCGTGCTGCTGGTCGGCGACTCCGCGGCCAACAACGTGTTCGGTTACGACACGTCGCTGCCGGTCACGGTCGACGAGCTGCTCCCGCTGGTCCGCTCGGTCACCCGGGCGGCGAAACGGGCGCTCGTCGTGGCCGATCTGCCGTTCGGCTCCTACCAGCTGTCCCCGGAGCAGGCGCTGGCCACGGCCGTCCGGTTCATGAAGGAGGGCCGCGCGCACGCGGTCAAGCTCGAAGGCGGGCACCGGTTCGCGGCGCACGTCGAGGCGCTCACCTCGGCCGGGATCCCGGTCATGGGCCACATCGGCTTCACCCCGCAGAGCGAGCACAACCTCGGCGGCTACCGGGTGCAGGGGCGCGGCGAAGCGGCGGAGAAGCTGCTCGCCGACGCACTGGCACTGCAGGAAGCCGGCGCGTTCGCGGTCGTGATGGAGATGGTGCCCGCCGAGGCGGCCAAGCGCGTCACGCACGAGCTGAAGATCCCGACGGTCGGCATCGGAGCCGGTCCGGACTGCGATGCCCAGGTGCTGGTCTGGCAGGACATGGCCGGGCTGCGCCGCGGCAAGGCGCCGCGGTTCGTGAAGCGGTACGCCGACGTCGCCGGGGTGCTGCAAGGCGCCGCGGCGGCGTTCGCCGAGGACGTCCGGCGCGGCGAGTTCCCCGCGTCGGAGCACGCGTTCCACTGAGCTGCCTCGTGAGTGCCGGTGCGAACCGGCACTCACGAGCGGCGGAACCGTTCGGCCAGCTCCGGATCGTTCTCCCACCACAATCCCTTCGCCGGTGCCTCGCCTGCCGCTGCCTCCTCGTCCAGTTTCCGGTCGAGCCGTTTCGCCCGTTTTTCGTCGTCGCGCGCCCACCTGATGAAGAGCGCGCCGACGAACGGCAGCCCGGCGACGTCCCCGCCGATCCACAGCACGCCCGCGCCGATGATCTGGTCGGTGCGCCGGTCCGGTCCCCAGTCGCGGTGCACCGCGTCGTAGTGCGCGGGCGCGAGCAGCGGGCCGAGCCACAGTACGAGCCCGAGTGCGCCGTCGAACACCACTTCGGTGAACGAAATCCACACCGACACCAGGTGTGAGCCGTTGCGCGGCGTCGGGTCGAGCTGCACGCGGCTGTAGAAGTACAGGAAGCCGGCCAGTACTAGCGCTACGCGCACGAGGCCGCCGACGACCGCTGAGTCGAGCGAAAGCTCGTACAGCGGCGTGAGGTAGATGAGCAGGAACGGCGCGATCAGCACCACGGTGACGCACAGCGGGAAGGTGATGAACTGTGCGAAGCGGCCACGGCCGTGCGTACGCAGCCACGCGGCGAGCCTGGGCGGCGCGGTGCGCATCAGCAGCGTCACTGGTGCGCCTAACGCGAGCAGCAGCGGCGTGACCATCAGCAGGACGGTGTTCTGCGTAGCGCGGACCCAGAACAGCGTCGTGTCGTACGCCCCGAGGAACGAGCACGTCGCGAGGAGGAGAGTGGCCAGCCCCGCGAGGAAGGCCGTAGTCCGCGCCGCCGCCCACTCCTGACGCCGGGCCGCTGCGACGTACCCGACGCCGAGCGCGAGCGCGACGAGGACGGCCGGGACGTCGAAGGTCCAGGCCGTCAACAGCGTCGATCCGCTCAGCGGCGGCAGGTCAGGCACGATTTCGATGGGTTCAGTGTGCACCCGGCGAAATTGCGCCTTACGCCGCCCCTGACACCGCGAAGAAGATCAGACTGCCAATTCCGGCGACCGCGCAGTAGATGGCGAAGGGGGTCAAGGTGCGCGTTTCAAAGTATTTCGTCAGAAAACGGACAGAAATGTAAGACGCCACGAAGGCCACCACACTGCCGACAAGAGCCGGGCCGAGCGACGGCCTGTTCTCCGGCGCGAAGAGCGTCGGCATCTTCAGCGCACCCGCGGCGAGGATCACCGGAGTGGCCAGCAGCCAGGCGAAGCGGGCTGCGTCCTCGTGGTCGAGCCCTCGCCGCAGACCGGCCACCATGGTGATGCCGGAGCGGCTGATTCCGGGCAGCAGAGCCAAAATCTGCGCCGAACCGATGAGCACGGCTTCCTTCACGCTCAGCTTCGACAGCCGGACGTCGGTCACCTCGTCGACGGTCACCGCGCGCATCACCATCGTTTCCTCGGCGCTGAAGTCGATCGTCTCCTCCTCGCGCGAGACCCGGGTCGCGGGCTTGCGGGAGAACTTCTCCGCGGCGTAGAGCACCCCGCCGTTGAGCGTGAGGAAGATCGCCGACGGCACCGGTTTGCCGAGAACGTCGCGCAGCAGGCTTTCCAGCAGCAGCCCGGCGATTCCGACCGGGATCGTGGCGAGGATGAGCAGCCACGCGAGCCGCTGGTCGGCCGTGCGCACCTCGCGACGGCGGATCGACGTCCACAGCCCGGTGACGATGCGCACCCAGTCGCGGCGGAAGAAGAGAATCAGCGCGATCGCGGTAGCGACGTGCATCGCCACCAGCACGGCGAGATACGGCGAGTCCTTTCCGATGCTCAGGTCGCGTCCCCAGCTCCCGCCGACGAGCGCGGGCAACAGGACGCTGTGCCCGAGACTGGACACCGGAAACAATTCCGACACGCCTTGCAAAGCGCCGACGACAATGGACTCGAGATAGCTGACCGCGGACATTCAGGAGCCTTTCTCGCCGCAGTTCGGGCATTCCAACGAAAAGCTACCGAGGGCCGGGTTAACTCCGAGCAAGCCGCGCGGAAACAGTCTCGGGCGACACTTTCCGGCCACCCGTCGTTCACTTCGTTCACATCCATGAACATCAATCATGTACTTGACCAGTGTTCTCTCGATGTCTTAGCGTGAGCGCACGCCGCATCCGAAGTCATCGAGCCTCGACGAGGAGGGTTGGAATGCGCGTCCGCGATCGAGTTCTGGCAGCAACCGCCGGAGCCGCAGCACTGCTCGCACTCGCCACACCCGCGGCGTCCGCCGGGACTGTCCCGGTCAAGAATTCCGCCGAGCTGAAGACGGCGCTGGCCTCGGCCAAGCCTGGCACCACCATCCAGCTGGCCGCGAACACCACCTACACCGGCAACTTCAAGGCCGCCGTCAACGGCACCGCGAGCGGACGCATCACGCTCACCGGCCCGCGCAGCGCGGTCGTGCAGGCGTCCGGCGGCCGCACCATCGAGCTGACCGGCAGCTACTGGACGCTGTCCGGCTTCACCGTCACCGGCGGCCAGAAAGGCGTGATGGCGCTGGGCGTCAACCACACGCTGGTCGACGGGCTCAAGGTGGCCGGCATCGGCAACGAGGGCATCCACTTCCAGCACGGCAGCAGCGACAACGTCGTGCAGAACTCCGAAATCTCCGACACCGGCAAGGAAAACGGCGGTTTCGGCGAGGGCATCTACTTCGGTTCGGCCAAGAGCAACTGGCCGGACGGGCAGCCCGATCACAGCGACCGCAACAAGGCGATCGGCAACAAGATCGGGCCGAACGTGCGCGCGGAGTCCATCGACGTCAAGGAAGGCACCACCGGCGGCGAACTGCGCGGCAACACCTTCGACGGCACCGGGCAGAGCGGCGAGAACTACGCCGACAGCTGGGTCGACGTGAAGGGCAACGGATACCTGGTCACCGGCAACAAGGGCAGCAAGGTCTTCGTGCACGACGCGACCTACGGGTCGTTCGAAGTCCACGTGCAGCTCGACGGATGGGGCCAGAACAACACCTTCTCGGACAACACCGCGGACGTGCAGGCGCCGTCGGCCTACGGTTTCTACGTGGTCAAGGCGGCCACCGGGAACAAGGTCTGCGCCAGCAACAAGGTGACGAACGCCGGGAAGGGTTTCGCGAACGTAGCCACGACGCCAGGCTGCTGACCGCGATCACAGACGGGGGCCCGCTCAGCCCGGCGGCGGGGGCGGGCCCCCACCCTCTTTTCCGAAGCCGGGGGCCTTCGGGAAGAGTGTCGGGCATGGACGAGCTTTACCCGCCGATCCCGGTGCGCGCCGACGGAATGCTGGACGTCGGCGACGGACACCGGATCTACTGCCAGGAGGCCGGGAACCCGAAAGGGAAACCGGTGGTGGTGCTGCACGGCGGGCCGGGAAGCGGCGTCGCCCCGATGACCCGGCGGCACTTCGACCCCGAGGCATACCGGATCATCCTGTTCGACCAGCGTGGTGCTGGCCGCAGCACCCCCAACGCGGGCGACGACTTGTCAGCGAACACGTTGTGGCACTTGGTGTCCGACATGGAGCTGCTGCGTGAACGGCTGAACATCGAACGCTGGCAGCTGTTCGGCGGATCGTGGGGTTCGACGCTTGCCCTGGCGTACGCGGAAACCCACCCGTCGCGAGTGTCCGAAATGGTGCTGCGCGGGATTTTCACCGTCCGCCAGCGGGAACTCGACTGGCTTTATCGCGGCGGCGCGGCGAATCTCTTCCCCGTCGAGTGGGACGCTTTCCTGGAGCCGCTGGACAATACGGAAGACCCGCTCGCCGGGTATGCGGAACTGCTTCACTCCCCCGACCGTGCGGTGCGCGAACGGGCCGCGATCGCTTGGAGCGTCTGGGAAGGCGCGACAGTGGCGTTGCTGCCGCAACAGTCCTTTGTGAACCAATACGCGAACCCGCAGTTCGCGCTGACGTTCGCTCGTCTTGCGGTGCACTACTTCCGGCACGGCGCTTGGCTGGAAGAAGGTCAGCTGATCCGCGACGCCGGGCGTCTCGCCGGGATTCCGGGTGTGTTGGTGCAGGGGCGTTACGACGCGGTCTGCCCGCCGATCACGGCCTATCAGCTCCACCGCGCGTGGCCGGGGTCCGAGCTGAAGCTGGTCGAGAGCGCCGGGCACGCGGTCAGCGATCCCGGCGTGATTCCCGCGCTGCGCGAAGCTACGGACCGGTTCCGGTAACCAGCCTGGCGCGGATCAGGTCGGCGACTTCCTCCGCTGCTTCGAGGTGCACGTCGTGCCCGGTGTCCGTCTCGTGCAAGGAAAGCAGCGGCGTGTCGGCGGCCGCGGCGGCGAGCTGTTCACCGAATTCCTTGCGGTACCGCGCGAACGCGACGCCGACGTCCTCGGGAAGCATCATCTCGGTCTCGGGCCGCATCGAGGAGACGACAAGCAACTGGCACTGGGTGACCCGGTAGGTGGCGATCAGGTCGAGTTCGTCGAACGCCGCGATCAACGCCCCCAGATCGGGATCTTCGGACAGCCGGACCTGTTCGTCGATGAAGGCGCGCAGCACCGGGCCGGTGGGATTCGTGTGGCCGTCGAGGTTGACCGCGAGCGGGCATTCGGGATGTTCCGTGGCCCATAACGCCGCGAGCATGCCGCCGAGCGAATGTCCGACCACGGCTGGCCGGTCGAGGCTGAAATGCTGGATGACGTCGGCGAGATCGGTCAACGCCTGCTGCCAGTTCCAGGGCCCTGGCCGGAAGGTGTACGTGACGATCCGGAATTCGGGCAGGAGCGGGACCAGGTGGTCCCAGTCGTGCCTCGTGCGGCCCCCGCCGCCGTGCAACAAGACGACCGGGATGCCGTCACCGCCATGATCACGCATGTCCACAGACCGCACTGTGCCCGTTGCTCCCCTGGCGCGGCAACCGCTTTACCGCACGACTGAGCCCGCGGCCGAAACCGCGGGCTCAGCACGAAGAACAGAGAGTCAGATCCGGCCGCCGCTGGAGCTGTCACCACCGGAAAGCCGCTGCGCCAAGTAAACCGGCACCGTCGACACGATGATCAGCACCGCCGCCACCACGTTGACCACCGGAGCTTGGTTCGGCCGGAACAGGTTGTTGTAAATCCAGATCGGCAACGTCTCCATTCCAGTGCCGAGCGTAAACGTCGTCACGATGATCTCGTCGAACGACAACGCGAACGCCAGCAATCCGCCTGCCAGCAACGCCGACCGCAGCATCGGGAACGTCACCAGCCGGAATGTGGTCATCCCGTCCGCGCCGAGATCCATCGACGCCTCTTCGAGGTTCCCGCCCATCCGGCGCAGCCGCGCGACAACGTTGTTGAACACCACCACGATGCAGAACGTGGCGTGCGCGACGATCGCCGTCATCAGGCCGAGGTCGAGTCCAAAGATCGTCCGGAACGCGTTGTTCAACGCGATACCAGTAACAATGCCGGGAAGCGCGATCGGCAGAATCACCAGCAGCGACAACGAGTTCCGCCCGAAGAACCGGTATTTCTGCAACGCGAACGCCGCCATCGTGCCGAGCACCAAAGCGATCGCGGTGGCCGAAAGCCCGGCGATGACACTGGTCCACAAGGCATGCAGGGCGCCCTCGTTGGTGATCGCCCGGCCCCACCATTCCAGAGTGAAGCTTTTGGGCGGCCATCCGAACGTAGTGTCCGCGTTCACCGAGTTCAGCAGGACCACCAGCAGCGGGAAATAGATCACCGCGAATCCGGCGCCGAGCGCGGTCCACAACAGCACCCGGGCGGGTTTCGACATCCGCACGGCGGTCTCCTAGAGGTTGTCCAGCGCACCGGTGCGACGCACCGCGGCCAGGTAGACGAGCATGATCACGACCGGAACCGTCGCGACGGTCGCGGCGAACGGCAGGTTGTTGGCCGCGCCGATGTTGTCGTACACGACGTTTCCGAGCATCTGCGAGGTGCCGCCGACGATCTTCACCGCGATGTAGTCGCCGAGCGACAGCGAGAAGGTGAAGATCGAACCGGCGACGATCGCCGGGAACGTCAGCGGCAGGATCACCGAACGGAACGTGCGGAACGATTTCGCGCCGAGGTCGCCGGAAGCGTCCACAAGGGACACCGGAAGCCGTTCGAGTCCCGCGTAGATCGGCAGGATCATGTACGGGAGCCAAAGGTAGGACAGCGTGATCACGGTCGCGGTGACGCCGTATCCCGGCCCGGACAGTCCGAGCGGGTCCAGCAGCCAGTTGAGCACTCCGTTGCCGGACAACAGGGTCCGCCACGCGTACGCCTTCACCAGGTAACTCGCCCACAGCGGCGTCATCACCATGATCACCAGCACCCGCTGCGCTTTCGGCGACGCGAGTTTGGCCATGGCGAAGGCCATCGGGAACGCGATCACCGCGTCGATCACGGTCACCAGCAGCGCGATGCCAACTGTGCGGAACGTGATCGTGCGATAAACAGAATCACTGAAAAGAGTGACAAAGTTGTCGAAGGACCAGTCGGTGACCACCTTGCCGGTGAAGACGTCGGTGGACCAGAAGGCCGTGATGAAGAGGGCGGCGAGCGCGCCGAGGTAGGCCAGGCCGAGCCAGAGCATCGGCGCGGTGAGCAGGAGGCCGAGGCGCAGCTGGGGTTTGCGGTGGAAGAAGGCCGAGATGCGGTGACTCGGCGGGCTCACGGCGGTCATGTCGTAGCACTTTCCGGTGGAGAGGGGAGAAAAGCCGAGGGCCGCGGGAACATTGGGGAGGGCCCGCGGCCCCCGGCGGACTCGCGGATGCCGGCGCGGTGGGTACCGGCATCCGCGAGGGTCGATCAGCCCTTGATCTCAGTCCAGGCCCGGGTCCAGTCGCCGTAGTCCTTGCACTTGACGTCCGTGCGGCCGTCGAGGCACTGCGGGATCGGCGTGGTCCAGTACTGGATCTTGGCGGCGTACGCGGCGTCGTTGGCGTGGTAGGTGTCGCACAGCGACTTGTCCTTGAACTCCGCACAGGCCTTGGAGTTCGCCGGGGCCTCGCCGAAGTACTCGGCGACCTGGGCGTTCACCTTCGGGCTCGTGATGTAGTCCATCCACTTGTACGCACACGTCTTGTGCTGCGACTTCGCGGCGACCATCCAGGTGTCCGACCAGCCGGTCGCGCCCTCGCTCGGCACCGTGGCCGCGACCGGCGCGCCCTCGCTCTTCGCGAGGTTCACCGTCACCTGCCAGGCCGTGCCGATCACGCCGTCGCCGCTCTTGAGCGACTGCGTTTCCTTGAGGTAGTCCGACCAGTACTCCTCGACCAGCGGGCGCTGCTTCTTGAGCAGGTCCGTCGCCGCCTTGAACTGCTTGTCGTCCAGCGCGTACGGGTTCTTGATGCCGAGGTCGGGCTGGTGCGCCATCAGGTACAGCGCGGCGTCGGCGATGTAGATCGGCGAGTCGTAGGCGATGATCTTGCCCTTGAACTGCGACTTCTCGTCGAACATCGGCGACCACGACTTCGGCTCCGGCTGCACCTTGTCGGTGCGGTAGGCCAGCACGTTCGCGCCCCAGCCGTGCGGGATGCCGTAGGCGACATTGTTGACGCTGTTCCACGACTTGTTCTTGAGGAACGGGTAAATGTCGTTGTAGTTCGGCACGAGCGCGGTGTTGACCGGCTCGACGTCGCCCGAGGCGACCAGCCGCAGCGAGGCGTCGCCGGACGCCGAAACCACGTCGTACTGCCCGGTCTTCATCAGCGTCACGGCCTCGTCCGAGGTGCCGAACGGCTTGACGTTGACCTTGCAGCCGGTCTGCTGCTCGAACGGCTGCACCCAGTTGACCTTCGGGTCGTTCGAGCCGTTTTCCGCGTAACCGGGCCACGCGAGCACGTTCAGCTGGCCTTCCGGCTGCCCGAGCTGCGTCAGCGCGTTCAGCTTCGGCGGCGTGAAGCCCTGTGCGCCCGGCGCCGACCCCGTTTTGGAGTCGGAACCCGAGGTGCCGCAGGCAGCGAGCAGGAGGCTCACGCCGCACAGCCCTGCGAGCAGCGTCTTCCTGTTCTTCATAGCGAGAGAAACCTTCCCGTGAGGAACTAGCCGGCTTCGGGGACCCGGAAACTGTGTTCGCGGCGCCAGCGCAGTCGAACGCGACCGTCGGCGAACTCGGTCGGCTCGCTGGTGTTCTGGCGGACAACGGACAATTGGCCCCCGGCATCGAGCGCGACAGCGTAGCGCACTGTCGACCCGGCATAAACGACATCCGTCACCGAACCGGTCGCGGACGTCTCGCCGGGGCCCGCCGGCGAAGCGAGATCGCCGTCGATGCGGATCTTCTCCGGCCGGATGCTGTACACGCCCGGCCTGCCGATCACCGCCTCCGCGCTACGCCCGCTGAGCAGGTTCGACGTGCCGACAAACCCTGCCACGAAAGCACTTGCCGGGCGTTCGTACACCTCGACCGGAGTACCGACCTGTTCGATGCGGCCCGCGTTGAACACGGCGATCCGGTCGCTCATCGTGAGCGCCTCGTCCTGATCGTGGGTGACGAAGACGAAGGTGATGCCGACCTCGCGCTGGATCTGCTTGAGCTCGACCTGCATGGTCTGGCGGAGCTTGAGGTCAAGCGCGCCAAGGGGTTCGTCCAAAAGCAACACTTTCGGGCGATTCACTAGAGCGCGGGCGAGTGCTACGCGTTGCCGCTGTCCACCGGACATCTGCGACGGTTTGCGATCGCCGAAGTCTTCCAGCCGCACCGTGCGCAGCGCTTCCTTCGCGCGCTCGCGGCGTTCGGCTTTCGCGACCCGCTTGACTTTCAGGCCGTACTCCACGTTCTGCTGCACCGTCATGTGCGGAAAGAGCGCGTAGTCCTGGAAAACCGTGTTGACGTCGCGGTCGAACGGAGCCAATTGGCTCACGTCCTTGCCTTCGAGTTCGATCGTGCCCGCGGTGGGCAGTTCGAACCCGGCGATCATCCGCAGCACAGTGGTCTTGCCGGAACCGGACGGGCCGAGCATCGAGAAGAACTCGCCGGGCGGGATGTCGAGATCGACCCCGTCCACGGCACGCACCTTGTCGAAGTGCTTTTCCAGTCCGGAAAGCCGGATCGCCGGCTGCCCGGTCTGCGGCCGCTTTCCCGGCGGCCGCGTCTCGGCGGGGGCTTGATGGGGCATGACGGGCCTTCCCATGGATCTGGTCACGACGGCTACAGCGCACTCATCACGTGCTTGACGCGGGTGTAGTCCTCGAGGCCGTACAGCGAGAGGTCCTTGCCGTAGCCGGACCGCTTGAACCCGCCGTGCGGCATCTCGGCCACGAGCGGAATGTGCGTGTTGATCCACACGCAACCGAAGTCGAGTTTCGCCGAGAACCGCATGGCGCGCTGGTGGTCCTTGGTCCACACCGAGGAAGCGAGGCCGTAGGGAACGCCGTTGGCGTGCTTGAGCGCTTCGTCGTCCTCAGTGAACCGCTGCACGGTGATCACCGGGCCGAAGACCTCGTTCTGGATGATCTCGTCGTCCTGCTGGAGACCGGAAACCACGGTGGCCTCGTAGAAATAGCCCTCGTCGCCGGAACGCCGTCCTCCACAGTGGACAGTCGCGTGCTCCGGAAGCCGGTCGATGAAGCCGGACACCTTTTCCAGCTGTGCGGCGTTGTTGAGCGGGCCGTAGGCGACGTCGTCGCCCGTGCCGGTCTTGTTCGCTTCGGCCTGACGGGTGAGCGCGTTGACGAAAGTGTCGTGGACGTCCTCGTGCACCAGCACCCGGGTGGCGGCCGTGCAGTCCTGGCCGGCGTTGAAATACCCGGCCGCGGCAATGGCTTCGGCGGCGGCTTCGAGATCGGCGTCCGGGAACACGATCACCGGCGCCTTGCCGCCCAATTCGAGGTGCACGCGCTTGACGTCGTGCGCCGCCGAACCGGCGACCTCGATACCCGCTCGCACCGAGCCGGTGATCGACACCATCGCCGGAATGTCGTGCTCTACCAACGCACGTCCGGTGTCGCGGTCGCCGCAGATCACGTTGAACACTCCGGCGGGCAGGTGCTCGCCACAGATCTCGGCGAGCAGCAGAGTGGAGGCGGGCGTGGTGTCGGACGGCTTCAGCACGATGGTGTTGCCCGCGGCGAGCGCAGGCGCGATCTTCCAGATCGCCATCATCAGCGGGTAGTTCCAGGGCGTCACCTGCGCGCAGACCCCGACCGGCTCGCGGCGGATGAACGACGTGTGGCCTTCCATGTACTCGCCTGCCGAACGGCCTTCGAGCACGCGCGCGGCACCGGCGAAGAAGCGCACCTGGTCGATGACCGCGGGCAGCTCCTCCTCCATGGTCAGCGCGAACGGCTTGCCGGTGTCCCGCGCTTCGACGCGGATGATCTCCTCGCCGCGCGCCTCGAGCGCGTCAGCGATCTTGAGCAGTGCGAGCTGCCGCTGCGCCGGGGTGGTCTCGCGCCAGCTTTCGAACGCTTCCGCGGCGACCTTGAGCGCGCGGTCCACGTCCTCGGCGCCGGCGACCGGCGCGGTGCAGTACGCACGCCCAGTGACCGGGTCGACGATTTCCGTGACCTTTCCGGACAGCGAGTCGACGAAAGACCCGCCGATGTAGTGCTTCAACTCCAGCACGCGTGCGCCTCCTGACTCTCCGTGGCAGGATGAAACATATAACTCCATATTTCAAATGACAAGGCCCTGGGGCAGGATTGGCTCCAACGGATGCCGAGACGGGTGGACCCACGATGCGCAAGGAGATGTCGAACAGCGCACGACTGGCGATGTTCGCCCCGCTGGAACAGGTGGGGCGCGCGGAGGCGGTCGCGGCGCGGTTGTTCGACGCCATCACGCTCGGTCTCCTCGACGACGCCGAGCAGTTGCCGAGCGAGGCCGAACTCGCCGCGCAGTTCCGGGTTTCCACGGTCACCGTGCGCGAGGCGCTCGCGGTGCTGCGGCAGCAGGGCCTGGTCGAAACGCGGCGCGGCCGCGGCGGCGGCAGTTTCGTGCGCACCCCGGACTGGCCGGCGCAGAGTTCGTGGGCCGAGCGCCTGCGACTGGTCTCAATGGCTGAACTTCGCGACTTCGGCGACCACTACCTCGCCGTCGCGGGCTCGGCGGCGAAACTCGCCGCGGAACGCAGCACCCCCGAAGATCTCGAACGACTGCGGCTCACCGCGGAAGACCTCCTCGGCGCGAGCGGCCCCGACGCGACCCGCGCGGAACGGCACTTCCACCTCGAAGTCGCCGCCGCCGCGCAGTCCCCTCGGCTCACCAACCAGGAAGTTCAGCTGCAGAGCGAACACGGCGTATTGCTCTGGGCGCCCCTCGGCGACAAGGAAACCTGCCGTGGGTCTTACGCTGAGCACCAGGCGATCGTCTCCGCGATCGCCTCGGCCGACGGCGATCGGGCGCGCGCCTTGACCGAAGAGCACCTTCTCGGCGCGCTTGATCGGCTCGCAGATCTGCACCTGACCCTCGAAACGCCGTAAGCTCCGATGACCCGCATCACGAGGTGAGCATCGTGACCGACACCCGCACGCTGACCGGCGAAGAGGTAGTGACCCAGGTTTCCTCCCTCGTCGAGGAGATTTTCGCGCGCCTGAAACCAGTTCTGGCCGCCGCCGAAACGCTGCTCGGCGAACCCGGCGACCTCACCGCCGAAGCGCTGCACGCGATCCGGCCGGAGATCATCGAGGCGCTCGGCGGCCTGGTGGTCGGTGCGGGCTTCGTCAGCGCACCGAACGTCTTGGCTGATCAGGAACTCGGCTTCGAATGGTGGACTTCCTGCCGCACCGAAGACGACGCGCCGGAACAGCTGTTCATCAGCCTCGATCCGGAGAGCCCTAATTTTCTTGACTACACGCGGCAATCGTGGTTCACGGTGCCGCGGGACAGCGGCCGTCGGCATGTCAATGGGCCGTACGTGGACTATCTCTGCACGGACGAGTACACGCTCACCTTTACCGTTCCCGTCACTCGCGGTGAGGAATTCGCCGGAGTCGTTGGTGCGGACGTGTATGTCCGCGAGTTCGAGCGCACGGTGAGTCGCCGGCTGCGCGCGCTCGGCCGGACTGCGGCGTTGCTCAACGCTCAGGGGCGGGTGATCGTGTCGAACAGCGTGCGGAAGGCGACCGGGTCGCTGGTGCGCGAGATCGACGTGCCTGCCTGGTGGGCGTCCGGCGCGGAACCGTATACGGCCCCGGGCGGGATGACGTTGCGGCGGTGCGGGGATTCGCCGATCACGCTGCTGGTCACGACCTGAGCGGTCAGGGCTTGATCTGGAGCGCGAACCACAGTTCCGCGCGCACGCCTGGCGCGTCGAGGTCCCGGCCCAGCAGCTCGGCGGCCTTGGTGACCCGGTTGCGCAAGGTGTGCCGGTGCACGCCGAGCTTCGTCGCGGCGAGGTCCCAGTGCCCGTGGTGTTCGAGCCAGCAGCGCAGCGATCGTTCCAGGTCGCCGCGGCCGGTCCGGTCGAACTCGCGCACCGGGGCCAGGAGCTGGTCGGAAAACGCTTGCGCGGCTTGATGATCGACCAGGCCGAGCAGTCCGGCTCCGGCGTGATCGGCGTACCGCAGCATTGGCACCCGCTGCGTCCGCGCCGCCTCGGCCGCTTCTTCCGCCTGCCTCAGCGCGGTCGGGAACTCCCCCGTCGATAGTCCACTGTGGAATTCACCGGTCTCCGCGACGATCGCGCTCACGTCTTCGTTCTCCGCCAGCACGATCAGTTTATCCCCGCGATGGGCGGCGAACACTTGCCCGGCAAGGGTTTCCAGCCGTTCGTACAGCGTGTTCCGGGCAGCCTTGCTCCCCTTTACCGCCAGCACCGTCCACGGTTCTGCCGGAAGGTCCGGTACGACCTCGCGGGCCAGCTCGTGGTGTCCGGCGGCCAGCAACTCCAGCACGCCGGTGTGCAGCTGGGACAGCGAAACCCGCTGCGCTCGATCCTGTTCCAGGGCAAGGGAAAGCAGTGAGACAGCCGTGTTGACGATGTGCTGTCCGGTACTGTCCAACGGCTCCGCGGTGCCGACCGCCAACGCGCCGCGCGTGTGCAGAGTCTGTAGTACGACCTCGTCGTCGCCGTGAGATACCACGCGCGTGCCCGCGCGAAGGCCGGTGACGTCCAGCTCGACACTGCGCGCCTTGGCCGACGACGCCTCACGCACGCGTCCGGCGGAGTCGTAAAGCACCACCCAGCCGTCGATGAGCCGCGCGAGCCGCCGCACCACTCCCCCGGCGCCGCCGCGGCCGACCGCGGTCCGGGTCAGCTCCTGCTGGGCTCGGCCGATCCGCACTGTCGCGGCGTACTCGTCGGCGGCGACCGACCGGGACACCGCGCGCGTGATCGCGATGAACGGCGTCTTCCTCGGTACCTCCAGCACCGGCAACCCGACTTCGTCGGCGACCGCCACCAACGCGTCCGGCACCTTCGCGTGGCTCAGCCCGACCCCGAAACCGAGCCCGGCGACATCCGCGTCGACGAGCCGCCGGACGTACGCGGCATACGTCGCGCTGTAGAGCGTCAGACCGGTCGTGAGCAGCAGTTCTCCGCCTTCGAGGAAGACCTGCGGGTCGGTCAGCTCGGTGGGGTGCACCCAGCCGATCGGACGGTCCAGCCCGGCTTCGCCCGCGACCACGCGCAGGCCGAGCGCGGGTTCGGCGGCCAGCGCCCGCAGGGTGAGTGCCATAACGGCCAATTGTAGCTGCCGAATTGGACAGAACGGCCAGCTGACGGCGGGCGGTTCAAGCCCCATCCTGAGGGGCGAACCAACCGAAAGCTCGTGCCGGTTCCCACCGGCATCAGCACTCACGACCGCGACGCAGGAGCACCCGTGACCACCAGCACCGCCGCCGAGCCGCAGGCTCCGGCACCCCGGCAGCGCAGGCTGCAGACCGAGATCCCCGGGCCCGCCTCCCGCGCGCTGCAGGAGCGCCGCGCGAACGCGGTCGCGGCCGGGGTCGCGTCCACGCTGCCCGCCTACATCACCTCCGCCAGCGGCGGACTGCTCACCGACGCCGACGGCAACGTGCTGATCGACTTCGGCTCCGGGATCGCGGTGACGAGCGTCGGGCACTCCGCGCCCGAGGTGGTCGACCGGGTGCGCGAGCAGGCGTCCTTGTTCACCCACACCTGTTTCATGGTGACCCCGTACGAGGGCTACGTGGAGGTGTGCGAGGCGCTGGCCGAGCTGACGCCGGGCGACCACGCGAAGAAGTCGGTGCTGTTCAACTCCGGTGCCGAAGCGGTCGAGAACGCGGTGAAGATCGCCCGTACCGCCACCGGTCGCCAGGCCGTCGTGGTGTTCGACCACGCCTATCACGGCCGCACCAACCTGACCATGGGCATGACCGCTAAATCGGTGCCCTACAAGCACGGTTTCGGCCCGTTCGCGCCCGAGGTGTATCGCGTGCCGGGCTCGTACCCGTACCGCGACGGGCTGGCCGGCCCGGAGGCCGCGCGGCAGGCGATCGACCGGATCGAGAAGCAGATCGGCGGCGACCAGGTCGCGGCGGTCGTGCTCGAACCGATCCAGGGCGAGGGCGGGTTCATCGAGCCCGCGCCCGGCTTCCTGCCCGCGATTTCCTCGTGGTGCAAGGCGAACGGCGTCGTGTTCGTCGCCGACGAGGTGCAGACCGGCTTCTGCCGCACCGGAAACTGGTTCGCGTCCGCGCACGAGGACGTCGTTCCCGACCTGGTGTGCACGGCCAAGGGCATCGCGGGCGGGCTGCCGCTCGCCGCGGTGACCGGGCGCGCGGACCTGCTCGACGCGGTCGGCCCGGGCGGACTCGGCGGCACCTACGGCGGCAACCCGATCGCGTGCGCCGCTGCGCTCGGCGCGATCGAGACCATGCGGAGCGACGGGCTGACCGGTTCCGCGAAGCGCATCGAGGAGCTAGTGCTGCCGCGACTTCGGGCGCTGGCCTCGGAAACCGGTGTGATCGGCGACATCCGCGGACGTGGCGCGATGCTGGCTGCCGAGTTCGTGAAGCCCGGCACCAACGAGCCGGACGCCGACCTCACCAAGCGCATCGCCGCCGCCTGCCACGCGCAGGGCGTCGTGGTGCTGACCTGCGGCACGTACGGCAATGTCGTCCGGCTGCTTCCCCCGCTGTCCCTGTCCAATGAGTTGCTCGACGAAGGCCTCGCCGTCCTCGAGTACGCGATCCGCACGGAGGCCCGCAAGTGACTTTTCCGTTCTGGGTGGCCGGAAAGCCGGTAACCAGCAGCGAAACGACCGTCGTCCGGCATTCGTTCGACGGTTCCGAGGCCGGCTCGCACTACCTGCCCGGACCGTCCGATGTGGAGTCCGCGGTCCAGGCCGCGGCGGACGTCGCCGACGAATTCGCGACGCTGCCCGCGCACGTCCGGGCAGGCGCGCTCGACCACATCTCGCGACGGCTTTCCGAACGGGCGGAGGAGATCGCGCAGCTGATCACCGCCGAATCGGGCAAGCCGCTGAAGTGGTCGCGCGGCGAGATCGGCCGTGCGGTGTCGACGTTCCGCTGGGCGTCCGAGGAAGCCCGCCGGTTCTCCGGCGAACTGCAGCGGCTCGACACGGACCCCGGCGGCACCGGACGGCTCGCGCTCGTCCGGCGCGTGCCGCGCGGTCCGGTGCTGGGCATCACTCCGTTCAACTTCCCGCTGAACCTGGTGGCGCACAAGGTCGCCCCGGCGATCGCGGTGGGCGCGCCGATCGTGCTCAAGCCCGCCCCGGCGACGCCGCTGACCGCGCTGCTGCTCGGCGAAATCCTCGCCGAGACCGATCTCCCTGCGGGCAGCTGGTCGATCCTGCCGCTGGGCAACGAGGCGACCGCCGAACTGGTCAAGGACCCGCGGCTGCCGGTCGTGTCGTTCACCGGTTCGGTCCCGGTCGGCTGGGCGATCCGCGACAGCGTGCCGCGCAAGCACGTCGCGCTCGAACTCGGCGGCAACGGCGCGGTGCTGGTCTGTCCGGATTGGACTGACCTGGACTTCACCGCGCAGCGGATCGCGACGTTCGCCATGTACCAGGCCGGACAGTCGTGCATCTCGGTGCAGCGCGTGTACGCGCACACCGACGTCTACGACGCACTGCAGGAGAAGGTGCTGGAGCAGGTCGCCGCGCTGCGCACCGGAAACCCGCGCGAGGACGGCGTTGACGTGGGACCGCTGGTCAACGAGGCGGCCGCTTCGCGGGTCGAGTCCTGGGTCACCGATGCGGTGGTCGCCGGGGCCAAACTGCTGGCCGGTGGTGGCCGTTCGGGTGCGACGGTGGAGCCGACCGTGCTCTCCGAAGTTCCCGAGGACGTTTCGGTGATGGCGGACGAGGTGTTCGGTCCGGTCGTCTCACTGGTCCGGGTGTCCTCTGTGGACGACGGCGTCGAGCGGATCAACGCCTCTCGCTTCGGTTTGCAAACCGGCGTTTTCACCCGCGATCTGCCGACGGCGTTCGACGTGTCCGCGCGCCTGAAGGTGGGCGGCGTGCTGGTCGGCGACGTGCCGAGCTTCCGTGCCGACCAGATGCCCTACGGCGGGGTGAAGGACTCCGGCGTCGGCCGGGAAGGCCCGGCCGCGGCGATGGCGGACTTCACCGAGGAGCGCGTGACCGTCCTTACCGGACTGACTCTCTGAGCGCCGCGTAGGCGTCCACCAGAGACGGTCCGTACCACGTGAGGTAGCGCCCGGAGACCAGCAACGGGCGCATCTCCGGGAAGAAGCCGGGGCCGTCGTCCTGGGTGAACTCGTACGGCTCGTCGGGCAGTACGACCAGGTCGGCCCCGGTCTTCTGGAGCTCTTCCAGCGACGGCCGGGGATACCGCTCGGAGTGTCCGGAGTAGACGTTCTCGATCCCGATCCGGCGCAGCACGTCTCCGGCGAAGGTGTCGCGTCCCAGCACGATCCACGGCTTGCGCCACACCGGGATCACCGCCCGGTGGCGCACCGGCTCAACCTCGCGCCACAGCTCGTCCGCGGTGTCGAGCCATTCCGGCTCGTCGATGCCGTACACCTGGCCGAAAATCCGCCGCAACGAGCCCAGCGCGGCGGGCACGGATTCCGCCGCCGCCATGACGAACACCGGAACCCCGTTGGCCCGCAGGGTTTCCACGTCCTCCGGCCGGTTCTCCTCGGAATTCGCCAGCACCAGATCCGGTTCCAGCGCCAGCACCCGGTCCAGCTTCGGGTACTTCGACCCGCCCACCCGTTCCACGTCCAGATCGGCCGGATGCGTGCAGTAATCCGTCGCTCCGACCAGCCGCCCCGGCACGCTGACCTCGACCGCCTCGGTCAGCGACGGCACCAGTGACACCACCCGCCGCGGCGACCCCTCGATCGGCACCGGCTCACCGAGATCGTCGACCAGTTCCGCGTTCCTCATACCCGTTCGAACGACACCTTCCGCTGCTCGACGTCCACTTCGGTCAGTCGCACCGCGATCCGTTCCCCTTCCGGGAACTTCTCGCCGGAGCACTTCGCCATCACCGGCGGATTCTCGACCAGGATCTCCGCCCGCGTCTCTTCCGCACGCAACACCACCGCGGTGAACTCGTGTCCCACATGCTCAGCGAGTACCCACGCTTCGACCTGATCTATACATGCGCGCTCCACTCGCGCCGCCAGACTGTCCGAAGCGGACATATGTGCCGGCACTTCGGACAGCGCTTCCCGCACCCAGTCCGGCACCTCGCGCCCAGCCGTCACCGCAAGACACACCTCGGTGCCGAACCGGTCAACGAGCCGCCGAATCGGAGCCGTGACGTGCGCGTACGCCCCGCCTATCCCCGCATGCGTAGTAACCGCGGGCAATTCGCCAGCAAACGCCGTGTAACCCGCGCCCCGCAACAGCCGCGTGGTATCGGCATACAACGCCATCGACGCGGGCTGTCCTGGGTCCAAAGTAGACAGAAACTCGGACACTGTCTGCTCGACCGGCCAAGCCAGCCCCACCGCTGCCGCGGACCGGCGCAGCCACTCCACCGCGTCCGGCTCCGGGGACGGAAGCGTCCGCAACACCCCGATCCCGGCTTCGAGCATGATCCGCGCCGCGGCCATCCCGGTCAGCAACGAGATTTCGGCGTTCCACGCGTCCACGACCGTCCGCGGCCGGCGCGCGAGAATCCAGCCGCCGTCGATGTCGCCGCTGATTTCCTGCTCCGGCAACTGCAACTCGACCGCCCCGCGCTGCACCGCCAGACCGCGCCGCAACCGACCGAGCTCCGGCAGCGCCGCCACCGACGGATGCGGCCGCCCGGCGTCCAGCGACGACTGGACCCCTTCGTAGTCCAGCTGCTCGGTGGAGCGCACCAGCGCCCTGCGCACCCGAGTGGCGACGATTTCCCCGCCCTCGTCGACGTCGATCGTCCACAGCACCGCCGGCCGGACCTCGCCCGGCAGCAGGCTGGCCGCCCCCTCGGACAGCACCGGCGGATGCAGCGGAACGTTGCCGTCCGGGAGATACAGCGTCTGCCCGCGCCGCCGCGCCTCGTGATCGAGCGCCCCGCCCGGCGGGACGAACGCCGCCAGGTCCGCGATCGCGTACTGCACCCGAAACCCGCTGTCGCGCCGCTCGATGACCATCGCCTGGTCGAGGTCCTTGGACCCGGGCGGATCGATCGTGACGAACGGCAGGTCGGTGGCGTCCTCGCGGCCGCCCGCCGACGCGAGCGGATCGACCACCGCCGCCTCGGCCTCCGCGAGCACCCCCGGCCCGAACGACTCCGGCAGCGCGAACTCCGCCCGGAGACGACCGAAGTCCCCTCCCGACGCTGGTGTCCTCAGCACGAGTGGCGGCACGTTCCAACACTATCCCGCCGAACCGCCGGTGATCGCCCGTTCGGGCGCGGGCCGGTCGGGTGTAGCCTGCCTGGCATTGATAACCGTCTTCATTTTCAGAAGGGTTCGGATCGGTGAAGATCGCGTTCGTCGGCAAGGGCGGCAGCGGGAAAACCACGCTCTCGTCGCTGTTCGTCTCGTATCTGGCCAGCGCGGGCAATCCGGTGCTGGCCATCGACGCCGACATCAACCAGCACCTGGCGGTAGCCCTCGGCGCGACCGAGGAGCAGGCACTGGCGTGGCCGACCCTCGGCGAGCACATGCCGCTGATCAAGGACTACCTGCGCGGCGACAACCCGCGGATCCCCTCGGCCGAGGCGATGATCAAAACCACCCCGCCCGGCCGGGGCTCGCGGCTCGTGCGCCCCTTCGAGGACAACCCGATCTTCGACACCTGCTTCCGCCCGCTCGGCGACGTCCGGCTGGGCGTCACCGGCCTATTCGACGAGGAAGACCTGGGCGTCGCCTGCTACCACTCGAAGGTCGGCGCGGCTGAATTGCTGCTGAACCACCTGGTGGACGGCGAGGACGAGTACGTCGTGATGGACATGACCGCCGGGGCCGACGCGTTCGCCTCGGGGTTGTTCACGCGCTTCGACGTGACGTTCCTGGTGTGCGAACCGACCCTGCGCAGCGTCGGTGTTTACCGTCAGTACGCGGATCACGCCCGGGATTTCGGAGTTCACCTGGTCGCTGTCGGCAACAAGGTCACCGACGGCGACGATGTCGATTTCCTGACCGAACAGCTCGGTTCCGCGCTGCTGGGCTGGATGACGACGTCCGGTCATGTCCGCGCCGCCGAGCGCGGGACGACCCGCCCGATCGGCGAACTGGAACCGCGCAACCTGGCGACGCTCGCCGCGATGAAGGACCAGGTGGACGCGACACCGCGGGATTGGGCGCGGTACCAGCGGCAGGGGGTGGAGTTCCACCTGCGGAACGCGCGGGCGTGGGGGAACGGGCGCGTGGGGGCGGATCTGGAGGGGCAGGTGGATCCGGAGTTCGTGCTGGATCCGGCCGTGGTGGCGGGGTGACTGCTGCGGGTTGATTGGTGGGGGTGGTGCCGCCGATCGGACGGAGGTTGTCCGGTCGGCGGTTTCTGTTTTCTGGGCCTGGTGAGGACTCGGGTCGCTGGGGTGCTGGCTTGACCGGGGCCGCCTCTGGTTCGGCCGGTTCGGATGCCTCAGTGCGGCAGCCCGGATCGGCTCGGCCGTTCCGGGATAGCCCGGCTCGACCGATTCGGGCGTCCAGGCGCGACGGCTCCCGGCCAAGCTCGGCAACTCGCCGCAGCCCCAGCAACTCTCGGAGGCCAGGCGCTCCCAGCGGCCAGGCTGCATTGAGTGCTGGCGGTCAGTCGCCGTCCCAGGAGCGGTCGGCGGCGTCGGCTTGACGGGTGCGTTCGCGGGCGATGTCGAGGGCCCGGCGAGCCGTGGCCTCGTCCGGGTACGGGCCGAGGAGGTCGACTCCTCGGCTGCGCTCCAAGTGTTCGACTTCGTGGGTGCGGGTGTTGTAGTACCAGCCCTGGTCCGGGTTCGGGTCGTCAGACATGGGTTCAGCCTGACACTTGCCCGCTCACTTGCGCCAGCGGAACGGGACCTCCGTGGGCTGCCCGGTGGGCCCGAAGTCGGCCGGACCGTCGTCGTCGTGGTCGGGGTGCTCGTCGAACCACCCGCGCGGGTCCGAAACCGGGATGCCGCGGGGCGGGGTCGCCGTGTCGTCCGCCGGGGAGTTCGCGCTGTAGTCCGGGTTCGGCACCGGCGGTACGGCTGGTTCCTTGCCAGGGAAGACCGGAAGCTCGGCCCGGTACGTCCGCGACGGCGGCGGTGGCGCGGACGGACCGGCCTCCTGCCCCGGGAAGACCGGAAGCGGTCGCCCGTCCGGCCCGATCTCGGTGGTCCGCCGGCGACCGCTCGGCTGCGGCAGCTGGAACGGGGTCCCTGAGGCGGGAGGATTCGTGCTGGGCGCGGGAGGAACTGGCGGTTGCGCGGAGCCCGCGGGGTTTGCTGGTTGCGCGCTGGGTGCGGGAGGGGCCGCGGGCGGAACCTGGTGCTGCGCCGCGGGAGGGACCGGTTGCGATGCACTGGGCGCGGGCGGATTCGCCGCCTCCGCCCCAGGCACAGCAGGAGCCTGATGCTGCGCCGGAGGGTTCACCGGCGGAACCGGTTGCGACACACCAGATGCGGGCAGGTTCGCCGACTCCGCGCCAGCCACCGGCTGTTGCGCCCCGGGCTGAGCCAAGGGTTGTTGCGCAGGTTGCGGCACAGGCGAGGTCTGCTGCGCAGGAGCCGCCGACGGCGGTGCGGCAGGCATTGGCGGGGCCGCCGGATACTCCGTCACCGATGGCGGGGAGTACTGCGGAGCAGGAGGCGAACCCTGGCCGTAGTGCTGCGCCCCCGGCTGAGGAACCTGACTCTGCTGAACCGTCTGCCCCAACGCCGGGTTCTGCCCCTGCCACCCAGCCGCGGCACCCGGCTGCTGGACAGCCTCATGCCGACCGTTCGCCGGAACCCCGCCAGTCGGATTCCCCTGCGGCGGCAACGCTTCCGCCGGACGCGCGGGCTGACGCGGCTCGTGCACGTACGGCTTCGGCTGCCACGACTGCCTCGCACGCAACTGCGGATCGACCGCCGGAACGTCGTGCGGAGCCGGGGCCGAACCAACCGCGGGCGCCTGCTGAGGAGCAGCAGGCTGCCCCGAAGCCGGAGGCGGCACGCTGGCCGCGGGAGCATCATGCGAAGCCGGAACCGAACCACCCACGGGCGCTTGTTGGGGAGCAGCAGGCTGCCCCGACGCCGGAGGCGGCACGCTATCGGTCGTCCGAGCGTCATGCGGAGCCGAACTACTCACGGGCACCTGCTGGGGAGCAGCAGGCTGCCCCGACGCCGAAGGCGGCACACTGGCCGCGGGAGCATCATGCGAAGCCGGAACCGAACCACCCACGGGCGCTTGTTGGGGAGCAGCAGGCTGTCCCGAAGCCGGAGGCGGCGCACTGGCCGCGGGACTCGCTGCCACAGCAGGACCGGGACTGACCGATCCTGCCTCCGCAACCTCTTCCGCCGCAGGCTGAGCAGCATTCTCAACCGGGCCAGCAGTGCCAGCCAGTTCCGGACTCGGCTGGGTCTGGACCGCCTCCTCCGCAGCGACGTCCGGCCCAGTCGCCTCCGAAACCTCTCGCGGAACTGGCTCTTCCGACGGCAAAGACGCAGCAGCGGCACCGGCCGAGGAGCGCCCCCCATCCTCAGGCGCTGCAGGCGGAACAGCGCCACCGGAGGCAGCACCCCCCTCCCCCGCCGCACTATCGCCAGGCCCATTGGGCACCGACCGCCAAACCGGAGCCGGTCCGATGTTCATCGGCACCGGCGCGGCCAGCGGGCCGACCATCGGCGCCTCCCCCACCGGCGCGGGACCAGCCGCGGCCGGACGTGGGATCGGGTCCAAGCAGGACACCAGCACAGTCGTCCGGTCCGGGTCCTGGACCTTCCGGCCGCTCCGTTCCCGGTAGACCATCTCGCCCTCGGCGTCCATCTCCACCAGGTAGCCCGCCTCCGCGAGCTGCTCCTCGTCGAGATCGACCAGGCGCTCATAGCGCGACGGAACCACCCGGTAGACCGGCCACGACAACCGTGCGTGCTCGCCGTGGAACTGGGCCAGCAAAGCCGCCATCTGCTGCTGCCACGGCAGCGACATGCTCTCCGCCAGGGAACGCGGCAGGACGACGTACCCGCCGTCCACGCCGGGCATTCCCTGGTTCAGCAGGTCCGCCAACGGGGTGCTGGACGCGGGGTGCGCGGACTGGCGCGGCGGCTGCGGTGCGCCGAACAACGCCGCCGGGTCCTGGGGCTCGCTCTGGCCTGGTTTGCCTCGCTTGCCGAATTTCCGTGCCACGTGTGCCATCCTCTGCCAGCGCGCGGCCACGTGCTCGTGGACAGGCCGCGACTTCGGGGTGAATCCGGACCCGCGGTACTGGGCACCCGCGGGTCAAGAGCCGGTGCCTCCCGCACCCATGCTAGACGCCGGGGCGCACCGCCTGCGGCACGACTTCGTGCTCGTCGAACGAGAACGGGCGCACGTGCACCGGGACGCCGGTCTGCTGGGCCTCGACGATCTTGCCGTCTCCCAGGTACATCGCGACGTGGTGGATGGTCGTCGGGTCGGCCGGATCGGTGGCGAGGAAAATCAGGTCGCCGGGCTGCGCGTCCCGCACCGGCAGCATCGCGCCCGCCTTGTACTGGTCCTTCGAAACGCGCGGCAGGATCACGCCCGCGGACTCGTAGGCGCGCAGCATCAGGCCGGAACAGTCGTAGGAGTCCGGGCCGGTCGCGCCCCAGATGTAGGGCTTGCCCTGCTCGCCGAGCGCGAACTTGATCGCCTGTGCGGCGGCCTGGCTCGGCGGCAGCGCGGCTCCCATGCCCTGCCCGCAGCCTGCCACGTCCGCGATCTGGCCCATGTTCTGCACCAGCGAGGCCGCCATCGCCTCCCACCGGTGGTACCGGTCCGGGAAGCCGGACCGCTCGACCCGCTGCGCGGCGTCGCCG
The DNA here is from genome assembly GCF_053611505.1 of Amycolatopsis sp. NPDC054798. Classification (NCBI taxonomy): domain Bacteria; kingdom Bacillati; phylum Actinomycetota; class Actinomycetes; order Pseudonocardiales; family Pseudonocardiaceae; genus Amycolatopsis; species Amycolatopsis sp. NPDC054798. The sequence continues at coordinate 44,679 of NZ_JBSHAM010000063.1, forward strand.
GGGCGCAGGTTTTCCCAGTCCGGGACGCCGAGCAGGACGTCGAAGAACTTGTTGATCGCGTAGTTCGAGTCGGTGACCTGTTCCGGGGTGCCCCAGTTCATCGATGGGCGCATCTGGAAGATGCCCAGCGAGTCGCGGTCACCGTAATTCACGTTGTGCAGCCGCGATTCGGTCATCCCGGCCTGGATCGCGACCTGCCACGCGCGCGGCGCGAGGCTGCGCTGCTTGCCGATCGCGATGATGAGCGAAACCGTGCCGCGCGACTCCTGGTCGAGTTCGGCGGCGTCCGACCCGCCCTGCTCCGGCTGCCCGGGCTGGGTCGGGCCGATCGCGGCGTCGCACGAGGCCAGCGCGATCCCGCCGGCCGCCGCCTGCTGCTGGTCGTTCACGACCTTCGTCACGACGTTCGTGGTGAGCACCGTGGCGAATACGGCGGCGACCAGCACCGAGACGAGGATGGCCAGCTTCACGGTCAGCTCGCCTGGTCGTAGTCCGACACTCGCCATCCCGCGCTGGTTTTGACCACGGTGATGCTGAGTTTCGGACCGTCGGTGGGGACCACGACCTTGACCGAGCTGGAGTAGGACTGCGCGACCGTCGGCTCGCCGGTGACCTTGGTCGCCGGGATGTTCGCGGGGTCCACAGTGGACATGACGGGGAGGTACTCGTCGGTGGTGAGCGCGCGCATCCCGTTGAGCCAGTCGGCGTTCGTGATGCCCGCCGGATGGCGCACCCACGCGGTCGCCCACTGTTTCGCGATGTTCAGTGCCTCCGGGTTCGGGGCCGCCGACGTCGGAGTGACCAGCGGCTGCGACAGCCGGGTCGGCAGGGTTTCCGTGCTCGGCACCGGGGCCGCGACGCCGGTGCGCGGGCCTGCCGACGAGCTCAGCGGAGCCGCTCCCGGGTGCGCGGACGCCGGTTTGCCCAGCACCTTAGGCAGGCCGATGCCCAGCGCGGTGATCACCAGCGCGAGGAACACCAGCGTGCCCGCGAGATGCCGGGGCGAGCGGAGCGGGAAACCCCACAGGCGGCGGTAGACCGCGGTCCGGCCGCGGTTGGTGCGGATCGGCATCGGTCACCGCCCCATGACCTGGTCGGTGTCGCGGACCTCGATGCCGCGCGACGGCCGGTACAGCACGAACACCGGTTTCCCGGCCACGACCTCGGGATCCACCCGCCGCGGCTGGGCCCGGATGCCCTGGGTCGGCACGGTGAACCCGGGCTGGTCCGGGGCGGGCTCCGAGTACCCGCGCTCGGGTGCGCTCATCCGCGACGGGACGACCACCGGCTCCGGCTCGTCGCTCCACCGCCGGTCCGCGACCGGGGAGGTATCGACCTGGCGGCTTTCCTTGACCGGCCACCGCGCGCCTGCCATCACGTAGTCGCCGGGCGCACCGGCGACCGGGTGGTACTGGCCGAACACCGGCGAACCTCCGCCGCCTGCGGGCAGCGCGCCCGCAGCGGACTGCGCGGGACCGACCGCGCCCGGCCACGGAGCACCGGACCAGGCCGCTGCGGGCCGGGCCGCGCGGGAGCCGTTGTCGAGCCGCTGCGAGCTGGCGAAAACCGCCGCCTCGGGCCGGTACCGGCCGCCGCCGACCGTCGCGCCGATCGGGCCGCGCTGTTCGCCGTCGACGACGTCGTCGGTGTCGCGGACGTTCTGCCAGAACTGGTCCTGCGGCGTCTGCTCGTTCTTCCGGCGGAACCGGGAGAACAGCCCGCCGCCCGGCGACGGGACCGCGCCGCCGACCATGCTGACCGACATCTCGACCATCTGCCACAGCCGCCGCACCGGCCGTCCGACCAGGAAGAGCAGCACCGTGATGAGCCCGGCGAGGACCATCTTGGTGAGCAGGTTGAGCCCGTCGCCCGCGGCGAAAATCGCCTGCAGCAGCAGCGCGTGCACACCCGCCAGCACCGAAAGCACGACCAGGTTGAACGCGATGCCGCCGGCGACCTTGAGCACGCGGCGCAGGATCTCCGGGTTCAGCAGCGCGATCAGGCCGATCAGCGGCGCGGTGAGCGCGAACAGGCGGATCAGCACCTGCGCGAGCAGCACGGACGCCTTGGCCAGCAGCTGGAAGAGCGAGTAGACGAGGCTCTGGCCGAGTGCGAGGAACCCGGCGCCGGTGCGGCCGCCGGCCTCGCCGGTGAAGTAGCCGGTGGCGGGGCCGAGTTTGGTGGAAATGTCTTTGAAGGAGGCCTTTTTGGCGTCGACGACGTTCTGCTTGGCGTCGTCCCCGTTGCGCAGCTGATCCCAGGTGAAGGCTTGGGCGTCGAGCAACGGCCTGCCGTACTGGCTTGCCTGCGGCGCGTCCGGCGACCCGAACTCCCCGCGCATCCAGTTCTTGTAGACCACTTCGGTGTGCAGGTCGGTCGGCAGGATGTGCCGCACGACCCGGTTCTCGGTCTCGTCCACGAACCCGGCCTGGATGTTCGTGGTGGTCTGCACGATCGCTTTGTCGATCGGATCGAAATACCGCAGCATCGCGAGCGACGAGGCGGCCAGCCAGACGCCGGCCATCGCGTAGAGCGCCCGTTTGCTGACCCCGGCGAGATCTCCGCGCCAGATGTTGCGGAACAGCATGATCGACAGAATCAGCGCGACCAGCCCGAACAGCTGCGCGTAGATGTTGTTGTAGACCTTCTCCGCGCCCGACTTCACCGCGTTGTAAATCGGGTTGAGCAGACCGCCCTCGAGCACCGTGTAGTGCAGCGAGTTGGTGGCGCCGACGATGTTCTTGCCGACGTTGAAGAGCTGGTTGCCCGCCCAGGTGTCGATCGTGGAGCTGGGCGAGGCGATGGCCGACAGCGCCGTGCAGTTCGTCTGGTAGGTGTTCCACACGAATCCGGCGTAGCTGTAATCGATGTACGGGCTGCCCGCCTCGCCGTGGCCTTCGGCGGGGTCGAGCGCGCCGACCATCCCGGCGCCCGGCCGCTCCGGGTTCGGCGACTCCCCGCACGCCGCCGCGTTCGCCGCGGGCGCGAACAGCACCGTCTGCAGCCCGATCACCGCCACCACGGCCAGCAGCGCCGCGCGCCGGCTGGGACGGCGGCCGCCCGGCTTCGGGCCTTCCTTGACGCGTTTGCGCAGCGCGTGCCAGCAGGCGGCGAACGCGAGGACGAACGCCAGCGTGAAGACGGTGTTCACGCAGGCCTCCTCACGGCCGGCGCGAGCCGGCCCGGATCACCGGGGTTCATGCGGCATCCCTGCCGGTGCCGCCGCCCTTGCCGCCGGCTCGGGCGTGCCGGTCCTCCTGCCGTCCGTTGCGCACTGCACCCTCCACCTCGCCGGTTTCGGACGCGAGCGGGTCCGGCGAGCCCAGCAGCTGCTCGTCGGCAAGACCGACCTCGAGTTCCGCTTGGAGTTCGAAGTCGTGTTCCAGCTCGTCGTCTTCCGGCGGGGAGGGGACGTACTGCTTGGCCTCGTCCTCGCGGGGTACCACGAGTTCGCTGCCGGGCTTGCTGCGCGCGTCGGGCGAACCCGGGGTGGTGTCCATGACCGCGCGCAGCGAGTCGAGATGCGGGCCGGAGAAGTCGACGCGGATGCGTTCCACGCCGCCTGCTCCGTCGCCGAAGATGAACTGCCGGGGCTCCATGTCGCGTTCCAGCCCGCGCTGGGCTCCGGGACGGCGGCCGAGCGCGGCGACGACCTGCTCGTAGCCGACGCCGACCGGCACCTTCAGCAGCCGCAGCGCGTCGGCCTGCGCGTCGTCGTCGTCGAGGCGGCCGACGAACACCGAGTCCAGCAGCGCCACGAAACCCTGGATTTTCAGGAAGTCCGCCGGGATCTGCGACGACAGCAGCACCCGGACGTTCCACTTTCGCGAGTCGCGCGCGAACCGGTTCATCAGCACGCGCCCGGTCGGCACCTCGGACAGGAAGAACGCCTCGTCGATCCAGACGCCCTTGCGCAGTTCCTTCGGCTTCTCGTACACCGACCGCTGGGTCAGCCAGGCCGCGAGGTTCAGCATTTCCACGCCGAGCGATTCGGCGTCGGTCCAGTACTCGCGCGGCACGCCGTCCTTCGGCAGGGTCAGGCCCGCCATGGTCAGCACGGTCATCCGGTCGTCGCGGGTCTCGGCGTAGGGGTCCGCGTCGGATTCCGGGATCAGCAGCGCCATCCGCTCGCGCATCTCGTCGAGGAAGTCCGCGACCACGACCGCGTGCTCGTGGTGTTCGCTCGAATCCCGCCGCAGCGCGTCGATGACCTGGCCGGGGTCGGCGTCGAACCGGCCGCCGACCGCGCGCACCGCGCGCAGCAGCACGATCCGGGTCTGCGCCATCCGCGACACCTCGTACGGCAGCACGCCGGTGAGCACGTCGAGCACGAGCCGCCGCCGGGTCGCCCCGGCCAGCGCCTTCTCGCGCCGCCACGAGCGTTCCGGGTCCTCCTCGTCCATGAAGTGCTCGATCAGCGGATCGGCGACCACGCGGTACGGGTTGAGGATGCCCGGCTGGGCGTTGAGCAGGTTGATCGGCCGCGCGTACGGCCGGATCTCCGGCAGGTCGCACAGCCGCGACAGCGGGCCGGACGGGTCGAGGATCGTCCAGTGCGCCCCAGCCCGCAGCGTCTTGTAGACGATGCCGCCGCCGAGGAACGACTTGCCGCCGCCGAGGCCGGCGACCATCGCGGTGAGGCCCGAGCCGTCGCGGATTTCCTGCGCCATCCACGGGTCCCAGGCCACCGGCCGCCGGGTCGCGGTGACCGTTTCGCCGAGCAGGATGCCGCGCCGGTCGCCGACCTCCGCGGTCGCGGTGGGCACCGCCGAAGCCGTCCACACCACCGAACCGCGGCGCATGTACGCGCCCGAGGCCAGCGGCTCGCCCGGGATGAACTCCCGGGCCATCGCGTACTGCGCTTCCGGGTGCTCGATGGCGATCTTGGGCTTGTACAGGTCCAGCAGCTGCTGGGCCAGCCGCAGCGCGTCGCGCTCGGTCGGGCCGGACACCGCGAGCCGCCACCACGACCGCACGCGCGTGGCCAGCGCGGTGAAGCCCGACGTCATCTCGTCGTCGATCTCCAGCACCCGGCCGGCTTGCCGGGCCAGCGACTGCGGCGGTTCCAGCTCGTGCTCGTCGGTGTAGTGCTTGACCTGCGAGCGGACCTTGTTCATCTGCCGCTGCAGTTCGCCGGAGACCTCTTCCGGACGCCGCACGTAGATCCGCGCGGACACCTCGACCGCCGCGGGCAGCCGGTCCGCGTGCTGGATCCACGGGTCGTCGACCTCGGGGATCTGCAAGCCGTGCATCTGGCCGACGGTGAGCACCGCGAGATGCCGCGACACCCCGGCGTTGGACCCGGTGCGGCCGCGCACGGTCACCGTGGGCGCGTACGGGTCGGCGTGGAAGTCAGCCGCGTCGGTGAAGCTGGCGAGGTCCTCGGGCTCCCACGCCGCACCGGGCACCGCGGGCATGTTCCGCGGCGCGGGCAGGCCCAGCGAGCACGAGCGGTGCATCAGCCAGGACATCTCCTCGGCGTGCACCGGACGGCCCTCCAGCCCGGCGCTGCCGATGACCTGGTCGAGGTGCTCGATCTCGGAGTCGAGCGCGGCCAGTTCGGCGTCGACCGCCTCGGGCAGGATCCGGCGCAGCACCGGCGCGGCGCGTTCCACCGCGCGGTCCACCATGCGCCGGGTCTGCACCTGGACGCCCAGGTAGACCTCTTTCTCCGCCATCGAGCGGCCCATGAGCTGCTGCTGCTCGCCGATCAGGTAGTCGTCGAACGACAGCGCGCCCGGCACGTCGTTCGGCCTGCCGACCGCGTTGTGCACGTGCGCCTCGGCCCACATCCGGATCGGGTACGGCCGGTTCGTGACGCGCAGGTGCAGCCAGCGGCCCTGCAGTTCGGCGTACTGGCCCGCGATGGCCGCGATCAGGTCGCGGCGCTGCGAATCGGAACGGAACGACCAGCGCTGCGGCGCGAGCCGGTACCAGGCGTACACCTCGTACCCGGTCCGCAGCAGGTGCCCGTCGATGCTGCGCGCGGCGATCGACGGCGTGTACGCCGGTATCGCCTGCTCACCGGGCAGCCGGCGGCCTTTGCCGCCGGTTTTCTTGCCGCCGGACGGTGCACGGCCCTGCGGAGGCGCGTTCCACGCGCCGGCAGGGACGTCTTGCTCCCGCTTCCCTCGGCTTCCGCCGCGACCGAACAACGACTACCTCCCGGCCCGAGCCGCGGGGCGGCTCCGGCGCGCTCGTGGTGCTCCCTGTTTCCCGGCACTCGTGCCAGCACCGCGACGCGGGTCGCGGTGCTGGTACTGCCGCCTTCTCTTGTGCTTCGGCAGCGGGCGCTGCGCCCGCACCCGGACCCGGCTGGCGCTCACCGCGCCGCCCGTGCCCGAGGTCTGCTCTCTCGGCGCGCGCAATTCCTGGCCCATCATCGCGATCACCGCGCCCAGCGGGCGCTCGTGGCTGATCTTGGCGGTGATCAGCCTGGTGATCACGATCGTGGCCACGAACGCCCACGCCGTGGAGAAAAACCCGAAACTCCAGCCGACCCACCGTTCCACGGTGAGCACGACCAGGAAGACCGGAATGCCGACGAGCCAGGCCACGTAGCGGGCTCGCCAGGGAAAAGTCGCTTTCGGCGGGCCGAGCCAGACGGCATCGACCCGGTACACCTCGTCATCGGTCCTGATCCGCACGCCTGCTCCGCCTCAGCCGGTGAACAGGCCGGCGATCCACTGGCCCACGTTCACGCCCGCGCCGCTGACCGCGAGTCCGATGATCGCGAGCGCGATGACCACGCCGGCGAGCCGCCGCATGACCCCCGCGTTGTCGCCCTTGCCGCCGCCGAGCCACAGCAGGAGCAGAGCCACCGCGAGGAGCACGAGCGGGATGATGTTGTCGAGCAGCCAGGTCCGGACGTTGCCGGTGCTGAGCCCTTCGGCCACAAACGTCTCGAGGGCGGTCATGCTGGTCATCGCGATACTCCCGGTGCACGGCTGGCGCCGCGCTGTTCTGGCTTCGGCGAAGCTACGAACACCATCATGGCGTTACAAGGGGTAATGGTCAAAGCGCGCTGCGTAGGTATCGATGGATTGTCGACTTGTGGTCAAGGGGCGGGTACTGCGGTCCGGTGGACAGGATTCCTCGCCCTCCATCATCGTGGCAAGGGTGCTCCGGAATAACCAAAGCCACCCGGATTGCGCAGTGTTCCGGCGGTACGGTTCCGCATAACGTGCGGCGCTCACTCTGGGTGCTCCCCGAACCGGCGTGTCGGACAGGCACCAGTGTGGCATGCCCCGATTGGCGTTCCGCCGCGAGTCCGGTGAGTGACAACCGGATTGGAAAACAATCCGGAATTGATCACTCTCCGATGCGATTACGGTCACCGTCACGTCCGATGTGCGCATTTGTTCACTACAAAGCGTGATCCCGGGCAGCTTCAGACCGTCTCCCGGATCAGGCCCGGAACGCCGCGCTCGGGATCGCGCCCGCTTCGATCACCCGGCGGCTGAGCGGTGCGCACAGCTGCTCCAGCCGAGCCGTCTTCTCCTCGCCGAGGTGCCGCCACGGACCTTCCGCTGCCTCGTTCGTCGCCGACTCGATGCGCTCGCGCAGTTCCAGCCCGCGCTCGGTGAGCGCGCCGTCCGCGTCGAGGATTCCGTCGACGGTCAGCCTCGCCGCGGCCGCGTCCCACTCCTCGTCGCTCCAGCCACGGGTGCGCTTGGCGGTGTCCGGCGGGGTTCCGTTGCTGGTCGCGCTGTGCGAGACCAGTGCTTCGAGGCCGGACAGGCCGTTCGTGGTCAACACCGCGACGTGCCCGTCTCCGCGGTGCTCGCGAAGCAGGGTGATCGCGTGCCAGAGCGCGAGGTGTGGCTGTTCGGGCCAGTCCAGGTCCGCGTGCGCGGCGTAGAGCGGACGCCCTTCCGGACGGCAGCCCTCGGTGGCTTCCCTGGCGAGCGCGGCAGCCTCGGCGACCTCCGCGGACGCGAGCGTCTCGTCGCCGAACAGCCGGCGGTAGATCTCGTCGACGGCGGCGAGCCGGGCTTCCAGGACGGTCTCCGGGGTGGCGAGCGTCCAGGCGCGCGGGATGAAGTGGCCGACGAGCCCGGGGCTGAAGCTGTAGAAGGTGGCGGTGACCGTGCCCGGTCCGACCTGTCCCATCGCCGCGGCGCGGCTGGCGAAGTAGGTCATCGACCCTGGTTTGAGCCCGGCGGCGGCGAGCCGCTGCTGAGTCTCGGGCGCGAAGTAGACGGGAGCGTGCAGAGCGTCGAAAGTGGTCCGGAAAGCGACAGCGGCAGCGACGGCTTGACCCATGCGCCCGATCGTAGCGATCGGGCGGACGAGCTGGCATGTAAGCCGGATCCTGTTCCCGGGCCGCCTCGCGGCGGACCGGGCGACGGTCATCCATCTCGGCCTGCCGTCGCCGGCAGGCTCCAGCGGCCTACCCGCAGGCATCGGACGGGCCGCCCT
>NZ_JBSHAM010000064.1:0-52801 GCF_053611505.1 Amycolatopsis sp. NPDC054798
GTGGGGGCACCCCGAAGCTGATTGTGACGACGGACGGCGGGTGCTTGTCAAGGCGGGAAAGATGCCTTGACAAGCACCCGCCGTCCGCGTTTTTGGCTTCGTATCGGGGTGCGGGGGAGTGTGGGTGCGCTGGCGGGTTTGGGTGCGCGGGTGCGGTTGGGCAGGTGGGGCGCGGGGCTTGGATGAGCTGGTGGGTTTGGGTGCGCGGGTGCGGTTGAGGTGGTGGGGCGCGGGGCTTGAGTGTGGTGGGGAGTTGGGGTCGCGGGCTGCGGTGGGGTGGTGGGTGCGGCGGCTTGGGTGCGCTGGCGGGGTGGGGTCGCGGGTGGCGGGTGGGTGAGGGGCGGGGCTAGCGCCCCAATGTGGCGTTGGGTGCATGTGACGCACCGAATGTGGCGTTGGGTGCGTGGGATGCACCGAATGCCACATTGGGTGCGTAGGCCGTTGGGGGCGGTGTGGCGGGCTGGGGGCGGGCCGTGAAAGGGCCCTTGAGGGAGTCCGTGCAGGGGTTCCTCACGGACTTGCGCGGGTAGTGAGGGGAACCCTGGGGGAATCAGAGTCTGTGAAGGTGGCCCTCACGGACGGTGCGCGGGTAGTGAGGGAAACAGTGGGGAATCCGGGGCCGTGAAGCTTCCCCTCGCGGGCAATCGCGGCGCGGGCTTAGCGGGGGCGGGGCAGGTCGCCGAACAGGGAGCCTTGTTCGCCCAGGGTGCGGGCACGGCCGTTCGGGCGGCCCAGGCCTGCGGCCATGGCCACGGCGTTGTCCCACTCCGGGTCGGCCAGGTATTCGGTGTGTTTGAGGACTCCGGGGGCCCAGCGGCGGCGGCCGTCGGGGGCTCGCAGGGGGTCGGGCACCCAGTGGTCGCCGCCCAGGATGAGGACTCCGGCGTCGTCTGGGGTGGCTTCCAGTGCGCCCCATTTGCCTTCGGGCAGGTAGCCCTCGCCCAGCAGGTGGCCGCCGCTCGTTTGGTGTCGCCAGGTTGTCACGCCGCCGCCGAAGATGTCGGTGCCTCGGCATAGTGCGCGCCAGCGGCCGTCTAGCGAAGCGAACAACTCTGCCAGCGACTCTTGCGGCAGGACGGCGGGGAAGGCGCGTTGATAACCCCACTGCAGGGGTGATCCGGCGGTGAGCAGGCCGACTCGGTCGCGTTCGTCCGGAGGGAGTTCGGCGCACAGTTGAGCGGCGGTGAGCACGGTGAGGATGCTGCCCAGATTCAGGCCGGACAGCACGACTCGCGTGCCGGGTTCAGCTAGGTGTTCCTTGACCCGCGCTGCCAGTTCGGGCACGACCTTCAGCGCGTAGCAGGGCGGGATGCCGGGGTGCGCTGCGCGTGGCCAGAAGGAAACGAGATCCGACAGAGCACCCAGGTGCCGGCTTCGTTGCGGGGAGCGGGCCGCGGAGTAGACCACTCGCAGGAGTCCGGCGGCTAGCGCGCCTAGGGCGAACACGCCGAGCGCGCCGACGGGGGTGAACCAGCCGGGCTGCAGGTTGAAACCGAACCGCACGACCAGCAGTGCGATCGCGCCGACGCAGAGGCCCAGCGCGACGATCAAGGCCAGGTGGTGCAGGTGACGGCGTTCCCAGGCGGAGCGTGCCCAGGCCCGTGCGGCGTCTTGTTCTTGCTGCTCGTCGTGTTCCATCAGTTCGACGATGGGCGGGATGCCGCGCCGGCGGCGGCGCAGCGGGATGGCGATGGCGTAACCCGCGATGGCGAGCAATGCCATCAGGCCTAGTCCGCCGCCCCACAGGACGGTGACGAGGTCGTACGTCGTGGGCAGGGAAAGCTTTTCGGCGCGGAGCAGTTTTCGGACGGCGATCGCCAGCCCGGCGCCGAAACCTCCGCCGAGCAGTCCGGCGAGTGCGAGTACCGGGGCCGCGGCCCAGCCTCCGAGCCACGGCCGGAGCCGGCGTGGGCGGTCGCGCCAGGCTGGGCGGGCCAGCAGTGCCGACGGAATCAGCGCGAGTGCGAACAGCAAAGTGACTACGAGCAGAGAGCCGCCGAGGCCTTCGACGGTGTTGTCGACGCCGGGCAACCGGTTGTCCACCGGCCTGGCCAGCACGGCGGCGAAGATGACCAGCAGCGTCGCGAAGGTGATCAGGCTCCGGCGGGCGATGGTGCCGGTGTCGCTGCCGATCGCGCCTCCGACCAGAACCGCGAGGACCAGTGCGAGGGTGCAGATCCACCCGATCAACTGCGGGATCTGGGTGGGCACGTGGAATGGTCCGCCCAGCAAGAGCAAGGAGATGCAGGCGAGTGCGGCCACCGCGTGTGTCGCGGACATCCCGGGCGCTTCCGGATCGGCGCGCAACCGCATCGGGACGCCTTTGCGGGCGGGATGTCCGGCCTGGCGCACCCGCCAGTTCGTGGACGAGATCCGGTGCAGGGCGTAGACCAGCGCCAGAAGCACTGCCACGCCTACGCCGATCCGCAGCGGTCCCTTGCGCAGTTCCGGGGTCACCCAGGTGAGGCAGGCCCGTCCGGGGGCGAGGCATTGCGTCGCGACGAGGTCCAGCACCGCGGCCGCGACCTGGCTGACCAGCAGCATGGTGAGCAGCACCGAGGCGATCCGCAGCAGGCCGCGGCACACGCCGCCGAGCCAGCGGCCGCGATGCACCGGCGGCAGCATCCAGAACGCGACGTTCGCCAGCGAGAACGGGAACAGCAGCGCCCAAACGGCCTTCGCGACGCCCCCGGACGTCATGCCGCTCCACAGGTAACCTTCGACAGTGCGCGGGATCGACCGGCCGAGCGCGGGCACCACCGGCCCCGGAGCCGGACGCCGCAGCCGGTCGGCCGGGCGCACCACGCGGCCGAGGTCGTCGCCGGCGACGTCGACGGTCTGGACCGTGTCGAGGAGCGTCTCGCCGCTCGTGCCCACGAGTCCGGACACCCTCATTTCGACGATGCGGGTGTCATGGCCGGGGAGCGGGGCGGGCACGGTGATTCTCTCCTCATCCGTTCGAGTCAGGGTCGAGCCGACAACGGTACTGTTCAGGTGCCATCAAACCTTGGAGGAACCGCACTATGACCCCCGAAAGCGTTGTCAAGCGGCACGACACCCGGGGCGGCATCGAATTCGCCGTCGCCGATCTCGAGGCCGCCGAGTTCGGCCGGAAGGAGATCCGGCTCGCCGAGCACGAGATGCCAGGGCTGATGGCGCTGCGTCGCGAATACTCTGAGGTTTACCCGCTGCGCGGGGCGCGAATCGCCGGGTCGCTGCACATGACCGTGCAGACCGCGGTGCTGATCGAGACGCTGGTGGCGCTGGGCGCGGAGGTGCGCTGGGCCTCGTGCAACATTTTCTCCACCCAGGACCACGCCGCGGCCGCGGTGGTCGTCGGACCGCACGGCACGCCCGAGGAGCCCAAGGGCGTCCCGGTGTTCGCGTGGAAGGGCGAGACGCTCGAGGAATACTGGTGGTGCACTGAGCGGATGCTCACGTGGGAGGGCGAAGGCCCGAACATGATCCTCGACGACGGCGGCGACGCCACCATGCTGGTGCACAAGGGCACCGAGTACGAGAAGGCGGGCGTGGTTCCGTCCGCCGACGACGAGGACCCCGAGGAGTGGAAGGTCTTCCTGGAGCTGCTGCGCGCTTCGGTCGCGGCGGACAAGGGCAAGTGGACCGCCATCGGGCAGAGCGTCAAGGGCGTCACCGAGGAGACCACCACCGGCGTGCTGCGGCTGTACCAGCTGGCGGCCGCGGGCGAGCTGCTGTTCCCGGCGATCAACGTGAACGACTCGGTGACCAAGTCGAAGTTCGACAACCGCTACGGCATCCGGCACTCGCTGATCGACGGCATCAACCGCGGCACCGACGTGCTGATCGGCGGCAAGGTCGCGGTGGTCTGCGGCTACGGCGACGTCGGCAAGGGCGCGGCGGAATCGCTGCGCGGCCAGGGCGCGCGGGTGATCATCACCGAGATCGACCCGATCTGCGCGCTGCAGGCGATGATGGACGGCTACGAGGTCAAGCGCCTGGAGACGGTGCTGGACGAGGGCGACATCTACGTGACCACCACCGGCAACAAGAACGTCGTGATGGTCGAGCACATGGCGCGGATGAAGCACCAGGCGATCGTCGGCAACATCGGCCACTTCGACAACGAGCTGGACATGGCGGGTCTCGCGCGCTACCCGGGCGTGCGGCGGGTGAACATCAAGCCGCAGGTCGACGAATGGGTCTTCCCGGACGGCAAGAGCATCCTCGTGCTGTCCGAGGGACGGCTGCTGAACCTGGGCAACGCGACCGGGCACCCGAGCTTCGTGATGTCGAACAGCTTCGCGAACCAGGTCATCGCGCAGGTCGAACTCTTCACCAAGACCGAGGAGTACGACAAGGAGGTCTACCGCCTCCCGAAGAAGCTGGACGAAAAGGTCGCCCGGATCCACCTGGAAGCGCTGGGCGGCGAGCTGACGAAGCTGTCGAAGGAACAGGCGGAATACATCGACGTGGACGTGGAGGGTCCGTTCAAGTCGGAGCACTACCGTTACTGATCTGCTGACATAAAAGTCGCCCCGAAATGCGTTTCGGGGTGGCTTTTGTCTGCAAATGAAAACGCGTGATAACTCTAATGGGTTACGTGTTATCTTGGCGTGGTGAAGCAATTGATCACTCGCGTCGACGAAGACGCGCTCAACAGGGAAGAGGCACCGGAGGCGTGGAAAGCTCGGCTGCTCGCGGGGTAAATGGTGACTGTCTATTACGCCGATACGAGCGCGGTCGTGCAGGTGTTCCTCGCTGATGAGCCAGAGCATCTCGAGTTGCGCGACCTGCTTGCGAGTGGCCGGAACCGGGTTCTCGCCAGTGAACTGACCCGGATCGAGTTCGTGAGCGCGATGGCGGCGGCCTAGCGGTCCGGGCGTATCCCGGATGCGTGGGAGTTTCTCGATCAGTTCGATGCGATGAGCCGTTCTTCGACGTTGGGCGTGATTCCGTTCCGGCCTGCGCGCGTTTTTTCGGCGGCGAACCCGTCACTGTGGTCACCTGTGACGCGCGTCAGGCCGATGCGGCAAAAGCCAACAGCCTCCTCGTCCGCTAACGCGGATACCGCATCGTCAACACCGCCGTAGCCTCCCCGCCAATTCCGCGGTAAACATGATCCGTTTCCGCGATAAACGTATGCGTTCCCGCCACGGAAACCGTCACCGGAGCATCGACCGGCCCCACTTCGGCCGTCCCGGTCAGCACCGTCAAAACCTCCCGCACGCCCGGGCTGTGCGCGTGCGACACCTGGACCCGTTCGTGGATCCTCAGCCGGTACACCTCGGTCACGCCTTCGGGATCCTCCCATCGGCCGAGCAGGGTCGCCGCCACGCTGTCCCCGTGTGCTTCGGCCACGCCGCCGTCGCCGAAGAGCAAGTCGCTCAGCGGGATCGACAGCGCCGTGGCGATGGCGAACAGCGTGTCCAGCGTCGGGTTGCGGCGGCCGTTTTCCAGTTCCGACAGCGTTCCCTTGCCGAGGCCGCTGTCGGCGGCGAGCGTGGTCAGGCCGACGCCCGCGCGGGTGCGCAGCGTCCGGATGCGGGTACCGACCGCCGCGGCGAGCGCGCGGCCGTCCGGGGCGGGTGACGTCGACACCTGGCCTAGTCTAGTGTTCTGTTTACAGAACAGCTGGAGGTGTACGGATGTCAGCGGTGCAGAACGTTCAGGACGCCCTCGACGCGGCGGGGGTCGAGGGCAAGGCGAGGACTTTGCCGCAGTCCACGCGGACCGCGGCCGAGGCGGCGGACGCGCTCGGCTGTCCGGTCGGCGCGATCGCGAACAGCCTGGTCTTCCTGGCCGACGACGCTCCGCTGCTGGTCTTGACCAGCGGCGCGCACCGGGTGGACGTCGAGGCGCTCGCCGCCCGGCTCGGGCGCGGCCGGATCCGCCGGGCCAAGCCGGACGAGGTGCGGGCGGCGACCGGGCAGGTGATCGGCGGGGTGTCGCCGGTCGGGCATCCGGCTCCGCTGGAGACGGTGGTGGACGAGGCGTTGCGCCAGTACTCCGAGGTGTGGGCCGCGGCGGGGACGCCGAACGCCGTCTTCCCGACGACGTTCGACGAACTGGTGCGGATCACCAAGGGCACGCCGCAGCGGGTGGACGGTTAACGCTCAGTTCCATTCCACCGCGATGCCCGCCAGCCCCGGTCCGGTGTCGCGGAAATACCCGCTCGTCACGCCGCCGGTGTCGCACGGCAATTCCTCCGCTTCGACCGGAAGGGCGTCGTCGCGGGCGCGGACCTCGCGGGTGATCCGGGCGGGCATCGCGGTGGGCGCGAACTGCAGTTGCAGCAGATAGCTCGCGCATTGGTCGCGCAGCATCCGGTAGTACCCGGGGAATGTCACGGCGGAATTGTCGTGGATTTCGAAGCAGAAAACGTGAATCTCGCCCTCGGCGAGCTTCCGGTCGAAAAGCAGTTCCGTCGCCATCGTCTCGCGCGCCGGATGCCTGCGGATCCGGCCGACCCGGCAGCCTTCCGCGGTGATCAGCTCGACGTCGTCGATCCGGCAGCCGGGGTCGCCGTTGTAGACCGCCACGTAACGGTCCGGGCCGTGCCGTCGCGCGCGGGTGACCAGCCGGGTGCGAAATTTCACCTGGTGTTTCTGCTCGTCGATGGTGATCTGGTCGTGCACCGACAGCATTTCCAGGTCGGAGTTCGACTGCCGCGACGCTGGTGCCGCGCCGAGGTCGCTCATCAGCTGCTCGACGATCGCGCCCATCTCACCCGAGCGCAGGTCGTGGAACGACGCCGCGGCCTGGTGCCCGCGCGGGCGCGCGGTGCGCGGGCCGATCAGCACCACGAGCGAGTCCGCGGGCAGTTGCAGCACCGATTCCAGCGCGCGGACCGCGGGCAGTGCCTTCGGCACCTCGGGCTGGCGCAGCCCGCGCTGCCAGTAGCTCAGCGTCGACTGTCCGATGTGGACGCCGCGGAGCGCGAGGTGCGCCCGCAGCCGGGCGAGCGACAGGCCGCGATGCGCGATCGCGAGCCGCAGCGCCTGGTGGAATTCTCCGGATCGCAGTGCTTCGCCGAGCTCGGGCGGCAGTTCACTCGCGCCGCGCCGGCCAGGTTCCATGATCAGTGGGCCATCCCCGTCTCGTGCCACCGCTGTCCCTTCAACGCCGCCCGTGCGCTGGGCGTGAATGCCGCGGAACGTTCACGTTAGCAGCGCGCGGTAACGGGTCCGGCCCCCGTTTGGTGTGCTTGGCCACGGAAGGGTAACCGTTCCGTGTTCCACCGCCGACCCGGAACACCCGCGTAGCCGGACGGGCATCTTGCTCGGAGTGACCGACCGGTTCACCGTTGTGACCACCACTGGCCACGTCTAGGCGGGAGGTGCGTCGTGGTGCTGGGGAAACCGAATCACGTGGAGAGCACTGCCGGGCGGGTCCGGCGGTCCTTGGCCACTTGCCGAAGGCGCGGTGGACGCTTGCTTCTTGTCGTGGCGTTCACGGGCCTGGCGTTGCCGGTGTCGGCTCCGGGCGCGGGCGCGGCGCAGCCCGCTGGCACCGGCAACGCCCACCTCGCGGCCTCGCCGCGCGGCGAGGTGGTGCCGAGGGACGGCCAGAGCACGCCGGCCACGCCGCACGGCGACGACTGGATTCCGCTGCTCTGTCTCGCCGGTCTGCTGGTCGCGGTGCCGGTGGGTTACTTCGGCTACGTCCGCGCGCGCCGAGAGACGGCCTGAGCACGCCACCAAGTATCTTCGACAGCGTGGGGCGACTGGTCGTAATCGAAGGTCTGGACGGCGCGGGCAAGCGCACGCTGTCCGAGGGGCTGACTGCTGCGCTGAAAGACGCCGGCGCGAGCGTCGGCAGTCTCGCCTTCCCGCGCTACGGCCGCAGCGTGCACGCCGATCTGGTGCGGGAAGCGCTGCATCGCGGGCACGGCGACCTCGCCGACTCGGTGTACGGGATGGCGATGCTCTACGCCCTCGACCGCAGTGGCGCGGCCGACGAGATCCGCGCGCTGCTCGCGGCCAACGACGTGGTCCTGCTGGATCGCTACGTCGCCTCGAACGCCGCGTACGCCGCCGCGCGGCTGCGCGAGCACGCCGATGGCGCTGTGGTGCAGTGGGTTTGGGACCTCGAGGTGACCCGGTTCGGGTTGCCGCGGCCGGACGCGCATCTGCTGCTGCGGGTGAGCCCGGAGGTCGCTGCCGAGCGGGCGGTGCGCCGGGCGGAGTCGGACGCGGCGAGGGCGCGGGACGCGTTCGAGTCGGACGATTCGCTGCAGCAGCGTTGTGCCGCGGTGTACGACGAGCTGGCCGCGGCGTCGTGGCTCGCGCCGTGGCATGTGCTGGACGGCGTGGCTGGCGTTGATCTGCCGACGCTGGCGAAATCCCTGCTCGCCTAACCCAGCGCCGCGGCCCCGGCGCGCAATTCGCCGAGCGCTTCGGCCGCGAGGGCGCCGAACTCCCGCTGATTGCCTGCCCCGACCCAGCGATGGAAGGCCGTGCCGAACGCGAGACAGCCCAGTTCGGCCGCGACGGTCGCGGCCGGCTCGTCGATTCCGCGCGCGGCGAGTGCGTCGTGCATGGCCGCGACCAGCTTGGTGCGCTTGAGCAATTCGCGTTCGAGCAGGTCGCTGTTCGCCGCCACGACCGGCTGTCGTTGCCGAGCCTGAGCCAGCCGCTCGCCGGTGAAAACCGCCGCCACGGCATCCAATGCCCCGCCCACCGCTTCGAACGGCGTCGCGCCCGCTGGTGTCCCGGCGATGCCTTCGGAGAACAGCCGGATCAGTTCCTCCTGCCCGCCGAACAGCACCTCGCGTTTGTCGGCGAAGTAGCGGAAGAACGTTCGTTTCGTGAGACCGGCGCGTTCGGCGATTTCGGCGACCGTGGTCTGGTCGTAGCCGCGTTCGGTGAACAGGTCGAGCGCGGCCTGCTCCAAGCGTTGGCGTGCGTTCGGTTCCCAGCGGCCCATGCCGTCCAGTCTAGGTGATGACACCAGATGACATCCGGCGTATGATGATGTCACCAGGTGTCATCAACTGTGGAAGGAACACTCATGCGGGTTTTCGTCACCGGGGCCAGCGGGCACGTCGGCTCGACCCTCGTCCCCGAACTTCTCGCCGCCGGGCACGAGGTGGTCGGCCTCGCCCGGTCGGACGCGTCCGCCGCGGTCCTCGCCGACCGCGGCGCGCAGGTGCGGCGCGGCGACCTCGACGATCTGGACGGCCTGCGCGAAGCCGCCGCGGAGGCGGACGGAGTCGTGCACTTGGCGTTCAAGCACGACCTGATGGCCAGCGGCGAGTTCGCCGGTGCGGTCGACGCGGACCTCGCCGCGCTGAAGGCGCTCGGCGAAACTCTCGCCGGCACCGGCAAACCATTGGTCTCGACCTCCGGGACGCTGATGTTCGCCGGGCTCGGCCGCACCGCGACCGAGGACGACCGTCTTCCCGGCGGCGCGCGGGTCGACGCGGAGAACTACGTGCTCGGGCTCGCCGAACGCGGCGTCCGGTCGTCAGTGGTGCGGTTGCCGCCGTCGGTGCACAGTTCGCTCGACAAACACGGTTTCGTCCCGACGATGATCCGGTTCGCTCGCGCGGCCGGGGTTTCGCCCTACGTCGGCGACGGGGCCAACCGCTGGTCCGCCGGTCATACGCTGGACGCGGCCCGGCTCTACCGGCTGGCATTGGAGAACGCCCCGGCCGGGACGGTGCTGCACGCAGTCGGCGACGAGGCCCTTTCGCTCCGGCAGATCGCCGAGACGATCGGTGCGCGGCTCGGTGTCCCGGCGAAGTCCATCACTCCGGAGGAAGCCGCGGCGCACTTCGCGTTCCTGGCGCCGATGGTGCAGTCGGACGCGCCGACCTCCGCCGCGCGCACTCGCGAACTGCTCGACTGGAAGCCGGAACACCCTGGCCTGCTTGAAGATCTGGCGGAGGAACACTACTTCGCTAGTGCGTGAACCTTGCCGGATCGAACAGCGCGATCGGGTGCCGCGTCTTGCCGTCCACGATCAACTCGGCGAGGATTTCCCCGACCACCGGTACGAATTTGAAGCCGTGCCCGGAAAATCCGCACGCCACCACCACTCGCGGGTGCTTCGGGTGCGGAGCGATCACGAAATGCTCGTCCGGGGTGTTGGTGTAGAGGCAGGTCGCCGCGCGGCGGAAGGTCGCCGGGAGCGTCGGCATCCGGGAGCCGACGACGGCCGCGACCGCGGCTACCTCGTCGTCGTGGATCCGCCGGTCGATCGTGTCGGCGGTGCACGGCGTGCCGCCGAGGTGCACGGCGACCTTGACGCCTTGCGCCGTATGCGCGGGGAAACCGTAGAACTGACCCCCTTCGGCGGTTTCCCAGATGTAGACGGGATGATCGGTGAACGCCCGCACGTCCGTTGGTTCGAACCAGTACTGGACCTGGCGGCGCACCTCGAAGCCGACGCCTAGGTCGCCGAGCAGGACCGGTGCCCACGCGCCAGGGCACAGCACGAGCCGCTCGGCGGTGTAGTAGCTCGAAGCGGTGCCGACCCGCACCCCGGATTCCGTGCTGGTCCAGGTGAAAACCTGCTCTTCGTGATGCAGTTCGGCACCGTGGCGCGCGGCGAGCTGCAGATGCGCGGCGACGCTTCCTTCGGGCGACACGAACCCGGCGCCCGGTTCCCACAGCGCTACCTCGTCCTCGGCCGGAGTGATGGTGGGGAACCGGCGCCGGATCTCGGCCGCGTCCAGGATTTCGTGCGGGATATCGAATTTCTCCGCGGAAAGGGTGCTTCCCGTGATCGTGCGCGACTCCGGCGGTCCGCCCATCACCGCACCGCAGCGGGTGAACAGCGACCGCCCGGAATCGCGTTCGAGTTCGTCCCACATCTCGTGGGCGCGCAGCAGCAGCGGTACGTAATCCGGGCCTTCGAGGTACGCCTGCCGCGTGATCCGCGAACCGCCGTGGCTCGAACCGAGATTGTGCACCGGCGCGAACTGGTCGATCCCGAGCACCTTCTGGCCCCGGCGCGCCAGCCGGTAGGCAGCCGCGCTGCCCATTCCGCCGAGACCGATCACGATCACGTCGTAATGCGTCATTCACTGCTCCTCAACGGCTCCGCGGCCACCTTCGCCGCGAGCCGTTCCCCGAAGTGTTCGATTTCGACTGGCGTGCGCGGCCGGGCGTCCTCGACCGGAAGCCAGGCGTAGGCCAGGTTTTTGTCGACGGTGTAGCCGTACGCGCCGCTCGTGACGTACCCCGCCGGACGGCCGTCGACGTACACCGGTTCCCGGCCCTGCGACACGGAATTCGCGTTGTCGATGGTCAAGCACACCAGTTTCCGGCGCACCACCGAGGGAGAACGGTGGAGAAGCGTGTCCCGGCCGAGGAAATAGCCCTTGTCCATCCGCACCGCGAACCCGAGACCGGCTTCGTACGGGTCGTGCTCGGTGGTCACGTCGACACCGCATCTTCGGTGCCCTTTCTCCATCCGGAGGCTGCGCAACGCGTCTTCGCCGGCCGCGACGATCCCGTACGGCTGCCCGGCTGCCCAAAGCGCGTCCCACAGCGACCGGCCGAGATCCGCGCTGGTGTGCAGCTCCCAGCCGGGTTCGCCCACCTCGGACACGCGCAGCACGGTGACCGGCACGTCGCCGAGGTAGGTACGCCAGACCTGGGAGTCCGATGTGGACAGTTCAGGCAGCACCTGCTCGGCGAATGGCCCCCACAAGCCGAGGCAGCAGGTGCCGCCGGTCGTTTCGCGCAGCTGGACCGAGCCGTCGCCGGGCAGATGACGGCGCAGCCAGGCGACATCCCGATGGTGCCGCGCGGCGACGTGAAACTGCTCCACGCCTAGCCGGGCGACGGTGAGATCGCTGCGGACGCCGCCGTCTTCGCCGAGCAGCAGTGTGCCGGTGACCGAGCCGGGCGGACGGTCGAGCTGGTTCGTGGTCATCGTCTGCAGAAACGGCAGCGCGCCGCGGCCGGTGACTTCCAGCCGCCGCCGCGGGGTCAGGTCGAACAACGCCACCCGCGTGCGGGCCGCGACTGCTTCCTCGCGTCCGCCGGTGGTGTACCGCTGAGGCCGCGCCCAGCCGTCTTCCTCGCGAAACTCCGCGCCCAGCGCGACTTCGCGCTCATAGCAGGGCGTGGTCCGCAGCAGTGACGTCGCTGACCTCTGATGGCCCGCCGCCGCCAAGCTCCGCTCCCGTACCCGGCCGGGCGCGAGCTGCAGCCGGTCGAACCGGGCGAGGTCGACGGAGTGCAGATCGAGGTGCGCTTGTCCTTCGATGAGCCAGCGCGCCAGCTCGCGCGCGACCCCGGCGCTCCACGCGCAGTCCACGGCTTCGGCGACCCAGAACCCGTCGAGATCCGGATGTTCGCCCAGCAACGGCAACCCGTCCGGCGTACCAGGGATCAGCTGCCGGACACCCTCCTCGACCTTCGCGTCAGCCAGCGCGGGCACCAACGCGAGCGCAGCCGTCCACGACTCCTCGAAACCGGCCGGCGCGAACGCGGCGTCGGTCTCGACCGGGCCGAGCGCGCTGATGCCCAGCCGGTCGACGTGCTCGCGCAGCGACAGCCCGGCCCCGCGCAGGATCGGCTTGTCCGCCTCGGTGAAATGGTCGTTGTCCCCGGTGAGCTGCGCCAGCGGCGTGGTGCGCGCGTGATCGACGGCGACCGGAACCACCGGCACGGCGAGATCGACCAGCTGTCCGAACCGCGGTCCGCGCACTCCGGCGCACGAGATGACCACGTCGGCGCGGAACCGGTCGGTCGCGGTCGCCACCGCGGTCACCCGGCCCGCCGTGCGCACGATCTCGACAATCTCTTGTCCGGTAAGGAATTTCGCGCCCCGCTCCTTCGCACGGCGCGCTTGGGCGAGCGCCGCGCGGATCGGTTTGACGAGCCCGTCGCCGGGAAGGTGCAGGCCGCCGAGCACCTTCGCGGAGTCGAGCAGCGGGTGCAGCTGGGCGCATTCATCCGGTTCGCGCAGGTAACCGCGGATCCCGGACGACGTCGCCCAGCCAAGCCGTTGCCGCAGCCGGCGAAGCTGCCCGGGCGTGGTCGCGAGTTCGAGGCTCCCGACCGGCTGGAAACACCAGCCGCCGTCGACGGTCAGGCCGCTGTACTTCTCCGCGGTGTGCTTGGCGAACTCCGCCGCCGTGCGGTCGGCGTGCGTGCGGAAGAGCAGCCCCGGCCCGGCCGAGGCGATCGCCGGTTCCGGTTCGAGGACGGTGACGTCCGTCCAGCCCCGTTCGGTCAGCTCGTCGGCGACCGCGCAGCCGAGGAGCCCGGCGCCGAGCACAACCACCCGCGGTCGCACTGCCATCGCGAGGTACCTCCTGCCTGCCGGCCGTCGCGGACGGCCCGGCTCGGGACGAGACAGGCATGCCGGAACGCCCCCGCGGGGGAACGGACGCGTTGCGGATGGAGATCGATGTTCCGTCTGCTGCAACTCACAAATTGCGGGATCGCGGGCGCGCTGTCAAGAGAGCCGCCGCGGCGGAGGAGGTCACGCGGAAAAGTAGCCAAGCTGAGCGGAAAGCTCCCGCGCCGCCTCGGCCATCGGCGCGACGATCTGCCGGATCCGCTGCTTGGACAGCCGGTAGGACGGACCGGACGCGCTCATCGCCGCGACGACCTCGCCGCCGGGCCCGCGCACCGGCACCGCGACCGCGTGCATGCCCAGTTCCAGCTCCTCGAACGAGGCCGCGTAGCCGTCCTCGGCGACTCGGTCCAGCTCGGCCGCCAGCTCTTCCCGGTCGACGGTGGTGCGCGGCGTGTACTGCTCCAGCTCGTGCGCGAGCATCCGCTTGCGCTCGGACTCGTCCATCGCGGCCAGCAGCACCTTGCCGCTGGAGGTGGCGTGCAGCGGCGTGCGCTGGCCGGTCCAGTTCTGCGTGGTGATCGCCGCCGAACCGCGGGCCTGGCTGATGTTGATCGCGACGCCGTCGTCGGCGATCGCGATGTTGACCGTCTCGCCCAGCTCCTCGGCGAGCGTCTGGCAGGTCTGCCTGCCGAGCTTGGCCAGGTCCATCCGGCCGGTCGCGGCGCCCGCCAGCCGGACCACGCCGAACCCGATCGCGTACTTGCCGCGTTCGCCCAGTTGCTCGACCATCCCGTGCGCCTCGAGCACGCTCAGCAGCCGGGACGCGGTGGACTTGTGCACGCCCAGCTCCCCGGCGATCTCGGTGATGCCGGTTTCGCCGTTGCGGGCGAGCAGTTCCAGGACCGTGATCGCCCGGTCGACGGACTGCACCGCGCTTCCCGTTGCGTTTCCCGAGTCCTGGTTCCGCATAGCGCAACAGTAACCGTTCGGCTGCGATCTGTTCGGCTGAGCGGGGGAATCCGGCCGGGACCGGGCGCCGGAGTGGCCCGGATGGCCCAACCGGGCCGGTGATCTTGATCTTTCCGGTGGTCAAACGCGCGGGTCGTGCGCGAGGGTGCGGGCGGTAGTGCGAACATGTGGTCATGAAGGCACGTGTCTTGGTGGTCGACGACGACCCGGCGCTGGCGGAGATGCTCACCATCGTCCTCCGCGGCGAAGGGTTCGACACCGCGGTGGTCGCGGACGGTTCGCGGGCACTGCCCGCCCTCCGGGAGCTGAAACCGGACCTGGTCCTGCTCGACCTCATGCTGCCCGGCATGAACGGCATCGACGTGTGCAAGGCGATCCGCGCCGAATCCGGCGTGCCGATCGTCATGCTCACCGCGAAGAGCGACACCGTGGACATCGTGCTCGGCCTCGAGTCCGGCGCCGACGACTACGTGGTGAAGCCGTTCAAGCCGAAGGAACTGGTCGCCCGCGTGCGCGCCCGGATGCGCCGCACCGAGGCCGAGCCCGCCGAATCGCTCACCATCGGGGATCTCGCGATCGACGTTCCCGGACACGAGGTCACCCGCGACGGCAAGGCGATCCCGCTGACGCCGCTCGAATTCGACCTGCTCGTGGCGCTGGCCCGCAAGCCGCGCCAGGTGTTCACCCGCGAGGTGCTGCTCGAACAGGTGTGGGGCTACCGGCACGCGGCCGACACCCGGCTGGTGAACGTGCACGTCCAGCGTCTTCGCTCGAAGGTGGAGAAGGATCCGGAGCACCCGGAGGTGGTGCTGACGGTGCGCGGGGTCGGGTACAAGGCCGGCCCGCCGTGATCCGCCGATGACCGCTTTCGCGGGGCGGCTTCGTGCCGCCGCCCGCGCCACGGCCCGGCTCGCCGGCCGGGTCGTGGTTTTCGCACGCCGCCGCGCGGTGGCGTTCAACGAGCTGTGGAAGCACTCGCTGCAGTTCCGCGTCACGATCTCGACGCTCGCGCTGTCCTCGGCCGTGGTGTTCGTGCTGGGCATGGTCCTGCAGAACCAGATCACCGAACGGCTGCTGGACACCAAGCGCCGCGCCGCGATCGAGCAGACCCAAGCGCTGGCCGACACCGCCGCGCGGGAGCTGGTCGGCGTCGGCGGCGAGTCGACGGACGCGCTGCACACGCGTCTGCAGAACGCGCTCAAGAAGATCTCGACCACGTCCTCGTCGCGCGCGGGTTCCACCGCGGGCACCTTCGAGCCGGTGCTGGCCAGCGTCGGGCGCGGCCAGTCGGACGCCGACCCGGTGTATGTCGGGCCGTTCGGCTCGGTGCCGGAACGGCTGCGCCAGTTCGTCGAGGCCGATCACCTCGCGCGGCTCGAGCACACCGTCGACGAGGGCGGCGTACGGACCACCTACCTGATCGTCGGCACTCCGCTGCTGTCCGGGCCCAACCCGCTGCAGCTGTACTTGCTGTTCCCGCTCACCAGCGAGCAGACCACCGTCTCGACGGTGCAGAACACCTTGTTCGTCGCCGGGATCGTGCTGCTGCTGTTGCTCGCGGGCATCACGAACCTGGTGGTCCGGCAGGTGGTGCGGCCGGTCCGGCAAGCCGTCGCGGCGGCCGAACAGTTCGCGGGCGGCGACCTCGACCAGCGGCTCGCCGTCGTGGGCGAGGACGACCTCGCCAAGCTCGCGGTCTCCTACAACAGCATGGCGGCCAGCATTCAGAACCAGATCCGCCAGCTCGAGGAATTCGGCGGCTTGCAGCGCCGGTTCACCTCCGACGTCTCGCACGAGCTGCGCACCCCGCTCACCACCGTGCGGATGGCCGCCGACGTGCTGCACGCGTCCCGCGAGCAGTTCCCTCCCGGCCTCGCCCGCTCCACCGAACTGCTGGTCGACGAGCTGGACCGGTTCGAGGCGCTGCTCGGCGACCTGCTGGAGATCAGCAGGCTCGACGCGGGCGTCGAGGAGCTTTCCGCTGAGTACATCGACGTGCGGCCGATCGCGACGCGTGCGGTCGAGCAGGTGCGGGTGCTCGCCGGGACCGCGGGCAGCGCGGTCGAACTGGTGCTGCCGGACGAGGACACCTCGGCCGAGGTGGACGCGCGGCGGATCGAACGGATCCTGCGCAATCTGCTGGCCAACGCCGTCGACCACAGCGAGGGCAAACCGGTGGTGCTGACGGTCGCGGTGAACGAGAGCGCGGTCGCGATCACCGTCCGGGACTACGGCGTCGGCCTGCGGGCGGGGGAGGCCGAGCTGGTGTTCAACCGGTTCTGGCGCGCCGACCCGTCGCGCAACCGGCGCACCGGCGGCACCGGGCTCGGGCTCGCGATCAGCCAGGAGGACGCGCGGCTGCACGGCGGCGTCCTCGACGCGTGGGGCGAGCCGGGACACGGCGCGTGCTTCCGGCTCGTGGTGCCGCGCCGGCAAGGCGTGCCGATCGCGGACAGCCCGCTGGTGCTGCCGCCGCCCGACGCGGTTTCGGAGATCACGCTGTCGCCGTCGTCGGTCGCCGAACTGCAGCCCGCGCCGGAAGCGATCCTCGCCGATCCGGCCCCGGACCGGGAGGAGGTCGGTCAGTGAGGCGAGCGTTTCTCCTTCTCGCCTGCGCGCTGGTGCTCGTGAGCTGCGCGAACGTCCCGCAGGAATCGCTGCCGGTCGTGGTGTCCGCCGAGAAGGCTCCGCAGCAGGCCAACAACGCGCCGGAGCCGCCGGCCAACGCCGAGCCGCTCGACATCGTGCGGCTGTTCATCAAGGCCAACGCCGACCCGCGGTCGAGCAACGCGGCCTCGCGGGCGTTCCTCGACGACAAACAGCGCGGCGCGTGGCGGCCGAACCGCTCGTTCACGATCATCGACAAGACCTTCAGCACGGTTTACGACACCGGCGCGAGCACCAGCCCCACCGCCACGTCCCCGCCGCCTTCGACGGCGCCGGATCCGAACGTCCGCACGGTTTCGGTGCGCGGTTCGGTGCTCGGCACGCTGAGCGCGGATTCCGCGTTCATCCCCGGCAGCGGCCCGGCCGAGCAGACCTTCCAGGTGCGCAAGCAGGCCGACGGGCAATGGCGGATCTCCAGCCCGCCCCCGCCGGTGCTGCTGGTGACCGACGACGAGTTCGACGGCAACTACAACCCGGTCTCGGTGAGCTTCTACTCGCCCGACTCCGGCGCCTTCGTGCCGGATCTGCGCTATGTCCCGGCGAAACCGCAGTCGGGCATGCCGGGCCGGGTCATGGACCTGATCCTGCAGGGCCCGTCCGCCGGGCTCACCGGCGCGGTGAAGAACCTGTTCGGCGACGGGGTGTCGCTCGAAAACAACGTGAAGAACAACGACGACGGCTCGCTCACCGTCTCGTTGACCGGGCTCACCGGAGCCGGACCGGAGACGCGGTCGCTGATCGCCGCGCAGATCGTGCTGTCGATGCAGACCGTCACCTCGACCCGGATCCGGCTGCTCGCCGACGGCGCGCCGCTCGTGCGCGACCACGAGTACTGGCGCAGCAGCGACGTGCCCGCGTACAACGCTGCCTCGTCGCAGAGTCTGGATTCGCGGGGCCTGATGACGATCGGCGGCCGGGTCCGTTCGCTCGGCGACGGCACTCCGGTCGCGGGCGCGGTGGGCAACGGCGCGTACCCGGTGGTGAGCGCGGCCCAGTCGATCGACGGCAAACGCCTTGCGGTGGTCGAGCAGGACGGCGACCGGGTACGGCTGCGCATCGGCGATCTCGGCCGCGACCTGCCGACGGTGGAGCTCGGCGGCGGTTCGCTGAGCCGCCCGACCTGGCGTCCTGCGCAGGCCGGAGCCGGGCCGTCGAACGAGGCGTGGACGGTCGTCGATCATTCGATCATCGCGCGGGTAGTCCTCGACCCGAACGGCCGCTGGCTGCGCCAAAGCGTCAACGCGAACGACCTGCTGGCGCTGGGGCCGATCGGCGTCCTCCGGCTTTCCCGGGACGGTGCGCGCGTGGCCGCGACGGTGAACGGCCAGCTGGTGGTGGCGTCGGTGGTGCGCAGCGGGGACACGGTCACCTTGCGCGAGCCGCGGGTCCTGCAGCCGGGTGTTCTCACGGATGTCTTGGACGTGGACTGGGGCTCGACGCCGGACACCCTCGTGGCTGCGACGTCTTCGCCGTCGCAGCCGGTCCAGCGGCTTTCGGTGGACGGACGGCGGATGGACGCTTACAACAGCTCGAACCTCACCGCTCCGGTGCGGGCGGTCGCGGCGGCCCCGAGCCAGCCGATCGTCGTCGCGGACGCCGGGGGACTGTGGACGGCGACCGAACTGGGCGAGGTGTGGCGGCCGCAGGCGCACTCGATGCAGAACGCGGATCCGTTCTATCCGGGGTGATCCCGGTGCTCGCCTGAGGCGGATTTCGGGTTCTGGTGCTCGCGCGGCCCGAAACTGTCGGTGGTCGGGTGCACACTCGGAGTCATGGTGCTGAGACTGCTTCTGAACCTGCTCCTGCCGACCTACTGCGCAGGCTGTGAAACCCGCGGCGCGCCCGTGTGCGCCGGATGCTCCACGACGTGGGGGTCCCCCACTGCGGTGCTTCGCGCGCCGTTGGCGGCGTTGTCCCCGGCCTATGCCCTGGCGCGCTACGCGGGGGTCGCCAAGCGAATCCTGATCGCCTGCAAGGAACGCCGCCGTCGGGACGTGGCCCCGTTTCTCGGCCGGGTGCTGGCGGCTGGCCTGATGGCGTTGCCGTCCGCTCGGGCCAGTCCGTGGTGTCTTGTCCCGGCTCCGAGCAGACGGACCGCGTCGCGGGTTCGCGGCGGCCCGCACGTCCAGCGAATCGCTGCGGAAGCCGCCCGGTTGACGGGGGCTTGTGTCGCGCCTGCCCTGGTGGTGAAGGGCGGCCGGGACGCGGTCGGCCTGAGCCGGGCCGAGCGGATGGCCAACCTGGAGGACCGCCTGCGCTTCGCCGCGGCTGGCCGTCCGCCGCCGGGGACGCGGGTCGTGGTGGTGGACGACGTGATCACCACAGGCGCAACGTCCGCCGCATGCGTCACAGCGTTGAAAAACGCGGGCGTGCCGGTGGTGGCGGTACTTGCCCTGCTGGCGACAGTCTGAGAGGCAGCCTGTCCCCCGTCCGAAAACCTGAACGCGCCCTGGTCCAGTCCGTCTCCGCGAATCCGCCGCGCCGGAAGCGGTGGCATCCGAAACCGAATTCCGGTTGCGCGGAAACCGGTCGCTCGCTTCGTCCGCGACCCGAAATCCGTCCGCGGCCGAAACCGGAATGATTCCAAAAACCGTCCGCCCGAAAATCTTCGCCCGCTTTATCGCCAGGGAGGCAACTCACGTTCGAACGCCCACTACCGCCAGGTGTCACCTACACGAGTGATGTCAAGAGGGAACCTCCTGACGTCGTCGCCCGTTGTCGGGATATGAGGGCCAAGGCCGGAATCACCCCCGTGACGGGGCAGTCCACCGAGGTGGCGGCTGTGTCCGGAGGGCCGGTCACCCTCGGCGTCCGAGGTGCCGCCGGGTTGCGCCGTCCGCGTGAAAATCAGGTATGCGCGATCGGCCTTCCGAGCGGTGGTTCCAGGCCGCGCACGCATGATTCACTGCGCCCCGTGACTGGTTCCCGGATCGTGACATCCCCCGGCTCGGGGGCTGTTGCGGACGGCGTGATGAAGCTAACGTGCTCCGCTATCAGCAATACCCGCAGGCAGGGAGGTGTGCAGCCCATGTCCCTGGCGCCGGCGGCCCGCTGAGTCCGCGTTCGAGCTTCCGCCACGAGACGTCGTGATCCGGTCGCCGAATTCTTTTCAGCCCGCCGAACCCGTGCAGTAGCCGTGCAGTACCGGTGCCGTGAGAACACAACAGCTCGCAGTTTCCTCAGCGAGGGAGGTCGTGTATGGACATCGTCGTTAAGGGCCGCAACGTGGAGGTGCCCGAGCATTACCGGGCGCTTGTCAGCGAAAAGCTGGCCCGCCTTGAGCGCTACGACAAGAAGGTCATCCGCTACGACGTGGAGCTCTTCCACGAGCCCAACCGCAGGCAGGCCAAGAGCTGCCAGCGCGTCGAGATCACCGGGAAGGGCCGCGGTCCGGCTGTTCGCGCCGAAGCGAGCGCAGCCGACTTCTACGCAGCGCTCGACTCCGCCGTCACCAAGCTGGAAAACCGGCTCCGGCGGACACACGACCGCAGGCGCGTGCATTACGGACGCAGCCGCCCGGAATCGGTCGCCGAGGCGACGTCGATGGTCGGCGGATCCGATGCGGTCGCCGGGCCCGCGATGGGCACGGCCGTACTGGACGCACCCGACGCGACCGAATCCATGGTGAACGGTTTCGCGGCGACGAGTGCGGGCGACATTCCCCGGCAGGGGCGCTGGGAAGACGAGGACCTGGGCCATCAGCCCGGCCGCGTCGTCCGCGAGAAGCAACACGACGCGGACCCCATGACGGTGGACCAGGCTCTCTACGAGATGGAGCTGGTCGGCCACGACTTCTATCTGTACAACGACTCCGAGGCCGGCCGGCCGAGTGTCGTCTACCGGCGAAAGGGCTTCGACTACGGCGTGATCCGGCTGGGCTGACTCCCGCCCGGAACGATCTCGCCGGCGGCCCCCACCCTACCGCGTCCGGGCCGTCGGCGTGCCCGGAGCACGACCCGCGGCACGACCTTCGTCGGGACCTGTGCAAACCTGTCGTGACCTTCTGCGACGACGTGCGTGCGCGGACCAGTCCGCGTTCCCTACGATGGGGGAGACGGCGGCGGCGCACACGGGCGCCAGCCGTGGCGATTTACTGCCCGGGAACGGCCTGGGCGCGATCATGATCAGCTAGTGAGGTCGACCGGATGGTGCTGAACCGCCTGCTCCGCGCGGGCGAGGGCAAGATGGTGAAGCGGCTGCGCAACATCGCCGATCACATCAACACCCTCGAAGACGACGTGAAGGACCTGTCGGACGCCGAACTGCGGGCCAAGACCGACGAGTTCCGCGAGCGGTACGGCAAGGGCGAGTCCCTGGACGAGCTGCTGCCGGAGGCGTTCGCCGTCGCCAGGGAAGCGGCGCACCGGGTGCTCGGCCAGCGGCCGTACGACGTCCAGCTCATGGGCGGGGCGGCGCTGCACCTCGGCCAGGTCGCCGAGATGAAGACCGGCGAGGGCAAGACGCTCACCTGCGTCCTCGCGGCCTATCTGAACGCCATCCCCGGGGACGGCGTTCACGTCGTCACCACCAACGACTACCTTGCCAAGCGCGACGCCGAGTGGATGGGCCGCATCCACCGCTTCCTCGGCCTCGAGGTCGGCGTCATCATCGCCGAGCAGGACCCGCAGGAGCGCCGCAAGCACTACAACGCCGACGTCACCTACGGCACGAACAACGAGTTCGGCTTCGACTACCTGCGCGACAACATGACCTGGTCGCTCGACGAATGCGTGCAGCGCGGGCACAACTTCGCGATTGTCGACGAGGTCGACTCGATCCTCATCGACGAGGCGCGCACCCCGCTGATCATCTCCGGCCCGGCGGACCAGTCGTCGCGGTGGTACGTCGAGTTCGCCCGGCTCGCGCCGCTGATGCAGGGCATCGACACCACCACCATGGGCACGCGCGAGCGGGTCGAGAAGGCCAACCTGATCAACTCGAAGTACCACTACG
The DNA here is from genome assembly GCF_053611505.1 of Amycolatopsis sp. NPDC054798. NCBI lineage: Bacteria > Bacillati > Actinomycetota > Actinomycetes > Pseudonocardiales > Pseudonocardiaceae > Amycolatopsis > Amycolatopsis sp. NPDC054798. The sequence continues at coordinate 21,832 of NZ_JBSHAM010000064.1, forward strand.
AAACCGACGTCCGCAAGCGCACCGTGGCGGTCACCGAAAAGGGCGTCCGGTTCGTCGAGGACCAGCTCGGCATCGAGAACCTGTACGAGGCGGCGAACACCCCGCTGGTCGGCTACTTGAACAACGCCTTGAAGGTCAAGGAGCTCTACCACAAGGACAAGGACTACATCGTCCGCGACGGCGAGGTCATGATCGTCGACGAGTTCACCGGGCGCATCCTCGTCGGCCGCCGCTACAACGAGGGCATGCACCAGGCGATCGAGGCCAAGGAAGGCGTCGAGATCAAGGCGGAGAACCAGACGCTCGCCACGATCACGCTGCAGAACTACTTCCGGCTGTACAAGAAGCTGGCCGGCATGACCGGTACCGCCGAGACCGAGGCGGCGGAGTTCCACCAGACCTACAAGCTCGGCGTGGTGCCGATCCCCACGAACCGGCCGATGGTCCGCGCGGACCGTGCCGACCTGATCTACAAGAACGAGCAGGCGAAATTCGAGGCCGTCGCCGAGGACATCGCCGAGCGGCACGAAAAGGGCCAGCCGGTGCTGGTCGGCACCACGAGCGTGGAGAAGTCCGAGCACCTGTCGAAGCTGCTGCTCAAGCTGGGCGTGCCGCACGAGGTGCTGAACGCCAAGTACCACAACAAGGAAGCGCTGATCGTCGCGCGCGCCGGCCGGAAGGGCGCGGTCACCGTCGCCACGAACATGGCGGGCCGCGGTACCGACATCGTGCTCGGCGGCAACCCGGACATCATCGCCGACGAAGTGCTGCGCGAACGCGGTCTCGACCCGGTCGAGAACTCCGAGGAGTACGAGGCCGCGTGGCCGAAGGTGCTCGAGGAGATCAAGGAAGAGGCGCGCGCCGAGGCCGAGGAAGTACGCGAGGCGGGCGGGCTCTACGTGCTCGGCACCGAACGGCACGAATCGCGGCGCATCGACAACCAGCTGCGCGGTCGTTCCGGACGGCAGGGCGACCCCGGCGAATCGCGGTTCTACCTGTCGCTGGGCGACGACCTGATGCGCCGGTTCAACGCGGTGCTGGTCGAACGCATCATGACCACCATGCGGCTGCCGGACGACGTGCCGATCGAGCACAAGATGGTCTCCAAGGCGATCAAGAGCGCGCAGACCCAGGTCGAGCAGCTCAACATGGAGACCCGCAAGAACGTCCTCAAGTACGACGAGGTCATGAACGAGCAGCGCAAGGTGATCTACGCCGAGCGCCACCGCGTGCTCGAAGGCGAGGACCTGCGCGAGCAGATCGAGCACATGATCATCGACGTGGTGAAGGCCTACGTCACGGGCGCGACGTCCCAGGGCTACGCCGAGGACTGGGACCACGAGCAGCTGTGGACCGCGCTGAAGACGCTGTACCCGGTGAGCCTGGACTGGGACGACCTGATCGAGGACGGCGACCTCGACTCGGAATCGCTCACCCAGGCGCTGGTCGACGACGCGCTCGCGGCGTACGCCAAGCGCGAGGCCGAGATCGACGAGCTGGTCGGCGAGGAAGGCTCGATGCGCCGCCTCGAGCGCCAGGTCATGCTCACCGTGCTGGACCGCAAGTGGCGCGAGCACCTCTACGAGATGGACTATCTCAAGGAGGGCATCGGGATGCGGGCGCTCGCGCAGCGCGACCCGCTGATCGAGTACCAGCGCGAGGGCTTCGACATGTTCCGCGCGATGCTCGACTCGCTCAAGGAGGAGGCCGTCGGCTTCCTGTTCAACCTGCAGGTCGAGCGCGCCGAGCCGGAAACCGCGCAGCAGCCGGAACCGTCGGCGCTCCCGGGCGGCGTCACGTCCGCCACCGCCGCGGCGGCCGGGGCGTTCGGCAACAAGGACGAGGACGAGGGCAAGCACGCCCGTCCGGCTCCGCCGCAACCGCCGGCCACCGACTCCGATTCGGTCCCGTCCGCCTTGCGCGGCAAGGGACTCGGCGGCGGTGTCCAATCCGGACTGACGATGTCCGGCCCTTCCGAGGGCGGCGGTGTCGAGTCCCATTCGGACAGTGCGAACGACTCGGACGCGGGTTCCGCGGGCGGCACCCGGCGCGAGCGTCGGGCCGCTGAGCGGGCGCAGGCGAAGAAGGGCAAGAAGGGACCGCGTCGCTGACGCGCCCCTGATCCGTCCACTGTGGATGGATGAGCACGACTAAGAACGGCAGCACGAGAACGCTCGTGCTGCCGTTCTGTCGTTTCCATGCTGGCCTGCTCAGGTCCAACACTGGTACGCCAATCTCGGCCGGTGCGGGACGCTTGCCCCAATTATCGGGACAACTGTCCCAATTCGCTAGGCGACCGAAGGCCGACCAGGCTGCGCGCTCTCGGTTCGCGGTGCGAGCACGTGAAACCGTGTGCACACCCAGCCCGTCCGCGTCCGCTCGAACCGCGCCGCCAGTGCCAGCACTCGCGGTCCGGAATGGATGATCGTGCTGGTTTCGAGCGCGGTCTCGGTCGGACGGCAGACACGCAGATCCCCGGCGACGTGGTGGCGGATGCCCGGCATCAGTTCCTGGCTGCTGAGCCGGGAAAACAACGCCTCGTCCACGAGCGGCCGGATCTGTCCCGCCGCGCGCCGTCCGGCGAGGACTTCGAGGATGGCGTTGAGCCGCTGGGTGAGCCGTCGTCCGGTGGGCGGGTCGGTGAGCCGCAGCAGCCGGTGCCCCGCGGGCGGCAGGTCGTACGGCGAGGGCCAAGCGGTGCGGCGGTGCGTGCGGCGGCCTTTGACCTCCGGGGCAGCCGACAGCGGCCGGAGGCTGTGGTTCGTCATCGAGTTTCCTCCCCGAAACATGGATATCCACCCGCGGTTTAGTGCGGGTCCTCGCCGGGCTACGGGACATCGCGTGCCTGATCCGGCGAAAAGGGAAGAACGGGACGCACTGAAACGGCCTGATGCGCTAATGCGAGTTCCGCGGTGGAGTGGGGCGGCGAGGGTGCCCACGCTGCGTGGTGCAGGGCGATAACTGGGCTCAGGTATCGGTGTTTGAGCGATACTCACGACGTTGGTTTCGCTCCGGGGCGTCGTTCGACGTGCGCGACGGGCAGATCAATGCGCCTCGCCCCGCTGAACAGCGGATAGGCTGACGGAGTGCTGAAAGGCTTGCTCGTCGACTACGCCGGAGTGCTCACCGACCCGGACGCCGCGCTGCTCTACGACTACCTCCGCGACGTCCGCGCCAACGGCACCCGCACCGCGCTCGTGTCGAACGCGCCGGGGGCCGCGCCCGGAGTGAAAACCGAGCTGTCGCACTACTTCGACGCGCTGGTCTTCTCCGGCGAGGTCGGGGTGGCCAAGCCGGATCGCGAGATCTACCTCGTCGCGGCTGAGCGGATCGGGCTGGCCGCTCCCCGGTGTGTGTTCGTGGACGACGCCGAGCGGAACGTGCGCGGGGCTGTCGCCGCGGGCATGGTCGGCGTGCACCACCGCACCGTCGCCGGCACCCTCGACGAACTGGCGGCGTTGTTCAGCTGACCCCGCGCCGCACGAGTTCGAACGACAGGACCGCGGCCGCGGCGGAGACGTTCAGCGACTCGACGTCGCCGGGCATCGGGATCGACAGCCACTCCGTGACCAGTTCGGCGACCGCCTCGCCGACGCCTTCGGTTTCGCCGCCCAGCACGAACGCGGAACGCTGCGGCAGTTCGACGTCGAACACCGACGTCGGCGCGGAGGCTCCCAGGGCGTACAGGCTGTAACCGGCTTCCACCAGCATTTCCGCCGCCTCGCGTGCCGACCCGCAACGCAGCACCGGTGCCCGGAAGGCAACGCCCGCCGAGGATTTCACCACCATCGGATCCAGCGCGGCGACGCCTCGGCGCGGCACGATCACGCCGGAAAGCCCGGCGGCTGTCGCGGTGCGCAGGATCATCCCGACGTTGGCCGGCGTGGTGATGCCGTCGAGGAGCAGCAGCCGCGCGGGAGGGCGGCGGTCGTCCAGGGCGGCGGCGAGGGCGCGCATCCGCGGCGCGACGACGTCGGCCAGTACGCCCTGGTCCTGTTTTCCGTTGCCCGCCAGCACTTTCACCCGGTGCGCACTCGCGCGCTGCACGGGCACCCCGGCGGCTTTCGCGGCGCGCTGGATCTCCGCGGCGGCGGGGCCGCGCGCGGTGTCGGCGAGGATCACCTTGTCCACGCGCAGGTCCGGATCGCCCAGCGCCTCCAGCACGGGCTTGCGCCCGTAAACGGTCAGGAAGCGGTCTTTCGGCGAACCCGCCAGCTCATCACCCACACCGGCCAGTCTCGCATTGTGTAAGGATCGGCTCATGCCCGACCGCCTGTCCGCGCTGGACGCCTCGTTCCTGTACGTCGAGGACCAGACGACGCCGATGCACGTCGGGGGCGTGGCGATCTTCGAGCGGCCGTCGTCCGGATTCACCTACGAGCAGGTGCTCGACCTCGTCGGCGCGAGGCTGGCGTTCCTGCCCCGCTACCGCCAGCGCGTGCTCGCCGTGCCGGGGCATCTCGCGCGCCCGGTGTGGGTGGACGACGTCGACTTCGACCTCAACTACCACGTCCGCCGCTCCGCGCTGCCCCAGCCGGGCAGCGACGACCAGCTGTTCGACCTGGTCGCGCGGCTGATGTCGCGGCGGCTCGCGCCGGAACGGCCGTTGTGGGAGACGTATTTCGTCGAGGGGCTGGCCGGCGACCGGGTCGCCATGGTGACGAAAACGCACCAGTCCGTTGTGGACGGTGTCGGCACGATCGACCTCGGCCAGCTGATCCTCGACGAGACCCCGGAACCGCCCGAGCCGTTCGAGGATCTGTGGACGCCGCGGCACGAGCCGAGCCGGGCGCAGCTGGTCCTCGACGCGGTGAGCGAGACCGTGCAACGGCCCGGTGAACTGATCGAAAACGTCCGCTCGATCGCCGGCGACGCGGTGACCACGGTGAGCAAGGCCGTCGAGACGCTCGGTGGCGTCGCGGCGACGATCACCCGGCCCGCACCGCCCGGGCCGTTGAACGTGCGGGTGTCCGGCGGCCGGGTGTTCTCGGTCGTGCGCACCCGGCTGGAGGATTTCCGCAAGATCCGCGCGGACCACGGCGGAACGGTCAACGACGTCATCCTGGCTGCGATCACCGGCGCGCTGCGGGAATGGCTGCTGTCGCGCGGCGAGAACCTCACGCCGACCGAGACCGTGCGCGCGCTCGTGCCGATGGCGGTCACCGACGCCGAAACCGCCGAGTTCGCCACGCCCGCGCTGGTCGGCAACGAGGTCGCGGCGTATCTGATCGACCTGCCGGTCGGCGAGCCGAGCGCGGTGCTGCGGCTGCAGCACATCGGCCACGCGATGGCCGAGCACCTGAATTCGGGAAGATCCGTGGCCGCGCGCGGGTTGCTGAAGGTGAGCGGGTTCGCGCCGGCGACGCTGCATTCGCTCGGCGCGCGGGCGGGCGGATCGCTGTCCGGGCGGATTTTCAACCTGATGATCACGAATTCGCCGGGGCCGCAGGTGCCGGTGTACGCCGGAGAGGCGAGACTGGTGGAGATGTTCCCCGTGATGCCGCTGATGCGCACGCAGGCGCTGGCGATCGGGGTCACCTCCTACCACGGCGGTGTCTACTTCGGACTCAACGGCGACCGAAAGGCCGCGTTCGACGTCGGGCTGCTCGGCGGGATGATCGAAGAAGCACTGGAAGAGCTGAAGGGTGCGCACTGGTGAGGGTTTATCTGCCCGCGACGATCGCGATGCTGCGAGACCTGGAGGCAGGCGGCGAATTCCGTGCTCGCAGCGGCACCGGGTTCGCGCTGACGCCCGCGCTGCGCGAGGCGTACGCGAGCGGTTCCGACGAGGAACTGGAATACGCGGCTTTGCTGGACGCGGCCCGTGCTTCGCTGCGCCTGATCGCCGCTGAGGAAAAGGCCGAACCGCGCCGGGCGGTGGTCTCGGTGGACGTCGACGACGCGACCCTGCGCCCGGACCTGGACGCGGCCGTCGTGCGCCTCGCCGGGCCGGTGCCGAAGTCCCAGATCGCGGCGATCCACGTGGACACCGCCGAGGCGGAGGAGGCGGTGGCCGCCGCGGCGGCGGTGATCGACGCGGCGGACCTCGGCGACGAGGACGCCGAGTTCACCCTCGGCGACGCCGAGGACCACGAGCTGGCCTGGTACGCGCTGCAGGAACTGCCTTTCCTGCTGGATCTGCTCTAGCGGTCCGTGAAGGACTCCTTGAGGGAATTAGATTCCCTCAAGGAGTCCTTCACGGCACGTCAGCCGCCGGTGAGGGTGCCGATGTCGGCCGGGGCGGGGGCGTCGATCGTGACCGGGGAGTTCCAGTCCGTGTAGCGCGCCTTGACCGTGGCGACGCCGGTTTGCCCGGTGGCCTGCATGACCGGCGTCAGGTCCAGGACCAGCTGCATCGGCCGGTGCTGGGCGTCCAGCCAGAGGTCGAACGGGACCGTCTTGCCGCGGTCGCCGAGGCGGGTCAGCGCTTCGGCGGGCAGGCCGCCGGGCAGTTCGGAACCGAGTTTCGCCAGGTCGACGGTCAGGTGGTAGTGCTCGGCCGCGGCACCGTCGAGGGTGGTTTCCTCGCTTGAGGCCACTGTCCCCGCCGTGCGGACCTGCGCCAGGGTGCGCGCCGGGTCGTTCTGCTCGGCCAGTTGCGCCAGGCTGCCGCCCAGCACCTGCGAGAGCGGGTCGGTGCCGTCCGGAGACACCTTCACCCACGCCTTGTGGTCGCTGACCTGGTCCCGCGCGCTTTCCGGGACCTTCGCGTACAGAGTCTTGCCGACCAGGCGCAGTTCGAGCGGCTCTCCGACGTAGTCCGTCGTCATCGACAGCGCCGTTCCGGAAGGGTCGAATTTCGCCTGACCCTTCCCGTGGGACACGAAGGTGCCGGTCGTCACGTCCGCGGTGAACTTAGCGGTGTGCCCGGCGACGGTCGCGGCCGAGGCGGCGTCCGCGAGCGCGCGGGCGTCGGTGAAGCGCTGGGATTCCGGGGCGCTGGAACAGCCCGCCGAGGCGATCGCCAGCAGCGCGGCGGCACCCGCCACGGCCGTCCTGCGCATCCGAAAACCCTCTCTGACCGGCCGAAAGTGTTTCCAGCCAAGCACAGCGGGCGAGGCCGACCCGTTCGGGGGAACGCGTGCTACCGGCAGTAGCGCACAAAAAACGGGCCCCGAGCCGGAGTGGCTCGGGGCCCGCGAAAAGCAGCGGGGATCAGCGCCCCATCTTCTTCATCATCTCGCCGAAGTCGGTGACCTGGTCGGCGGGCGGCGCGGCCACGTCGACCGGCTTGCCCCAGTCGCTGTACTTGACGGTGATCTTGCCGCCGGCCGCGGCCGCGGCACCCGAGCCGGTCGACGCGCCGAGCTGCTTCATCATCTCCGACTGGTCCATCGTGACCTGCACCGGAAGCTGGTCCTTGTCGATCCAGATCTCGGCGGGGATCTTGATGTTCTTGCCCTCGAGCATCTTCTTCATCTGGGTCTGCACCTCGGCGGGCATGCCCTTGGCGTAGGTCTCCATGGACTTGCTGACGTCCAGCTCCACCTTGTAGTGGTTGACCTTCTCGCCGTTCAGTTCGACCTGGTCGGCCCCGGTGATCTGGCCGGCCTTCGAGACCTGGTCGAGGATCTGGGTCGGGTCGCTCTGCTGGGTCGACTGCGACATCGTCTTGCTGAACGACTGCGACAGCGGGTCGGTGGCGTCCGGCGAGATCTTCAGCCACGGCTTGTCGGAGCCGAACTGCTTGGCCTGCGAGGCCGGGACCTTCATGTAGAGGGTCTTGTCCACGTAGCGCATCTCGGTGGCGCCCTGCGGGCTGTCCATCGTCATGGTCATGGCGGAGTTCTCGCCGTCGAAGCGCATCGAGCCCTCGGCCTTGCCCTGGCCGGCCATGTCCATCGACATCTTCGCCGACTTGGCCTTCTCGGTGCCCTGCTTGGCCGCGTCGGCCAGCTTCAGCGCGTCGCTGAACGGCGAGGCGAGGCCGGAGCCGCCGTCCTTGGCCTGCCCGGCCGGGGCGGCGGTGCCGTTCTCGGCGCTCGAACCGCAGCCGGTCAGCACCAGTGCCAGCGCCGCACCGGCGGCGACGGCGAACGTCGTGGTCTTGCGCATGCTTCTCCCCCTAGGAAGGAATCGGTCTTTCACCCGCGTTGTCGCCGGTCGACCGTGCGGTCGCGGCAGTGCGTTCCGGCGCGCGGGCCACTGGCGGGGTGACTCCGCGAGGTTGCTTCTGTGACGCCGTTCGGAGGGAAAAGGTTCCCTCCGCCGGACAGATTTTCTTCCGGTTCGTCCCCCGTCGCCTGCCTATCGCCGGCGACCGCGCGAGGTTACCGTTTCCAGGTCACGATTCGGTGCGAATTTCCGCGCCGCCCGCCCGCGACACCAGCAGCCTGCGCAGCGACGCCAGCCGCTCCGCCCCGGCGTTCCCGTCGGCGACCACGTCGTCCAGCGCGCAGTCCGGGTCCTCGGGCGGGCCGAGGTGGCCGCAGTTCGGCGGGCACTCCTCGGCGGCCTCGGCGAACTCCTCGAAGGCGTCGACGATGTCGTCCGCGGTCACGTGCGCGAGGCCGAACGACCGGACGCCGGGGGTGTCGACCACCCAGCCCCCGCCCGCCAGCGGCAACGCCACCGCGGCCACCGAGGTGTGCCGCCCCTTGCCGACCGAGCTGACGTCGCCGGTCGCCAGTTCGGCGGCGGGCACCAGCCGGTTGACCAATGTCGATTTGCCGACTCCGGAGTGCCCGACGAGGGCGGTGATCCGGCCGCCGAGGCGTTCGCGCAGGCCCTCGGGTTCCTCGTCGTGCCGGGTGACGATGGCCGGGACGTCCAGGCCCGCGTAGCCGGCGAGCAGCGAATCCGGGCTGGCGAGGTCGGCTTTCGTCAGGCACAGCACGGGTTCCAGGCCGCCCGCGTAGCACGCGACGAGGCAGCGGTCGATGAATCCGGGGCGGGGAAGGGGGTCGGCCAGCGAGGTGACGATCAGCAGCTGCGCGGCGTTCGCGACGACCACGCGCTCGTACGGGTCGGTGTCGTCGGCGGTGCGGCGCAGCACGCTGGTGCGCTCGTCGACGCGGACGATGCGGGCCAGCGTGTCCGGCCGTCCGGAGACGTCGCCGACCAGCGCGACGATGTCTCCGACGACCACCGAGACCCGGCCCATTTCGCGCGCCCGCATGGCCATCACGACGCGGCCGGGATCGGCGTCCACCGCGCACGTCCAGCGCCCGCGGTCCTTGCCGATCACCATCGCGGTGACCGCGTCGGCGTGCTCGGGCCTGCGCTTGCTGCGGGGCCTGGTGCCCTTGCCGGGACGCACCCGCACGTCGGATTCGTCCAGCCGCTTCCAGTCGCCTCGCCCCAAGCCGTCCACGTCCTCCCGGTCGCCCTTTGCCTGGTCGAATGATCCCATGCCGGTCGCGCCGGGCCCGGTTTGCGTGCGACGATGGCCGTTGAGGCACTCCGAGGAGGTTGGCATGTGCGGCCGTTACGCCGCGACGAAAGACCCGGCGAAGCTGGTCGAGGAGTTCGCCGCGGTCGACCTGACCGAGGGCCGGGCGCGAGTGGACCACAACGTCGCGCCGACCAAGAACGTCGTGACGGTGGTGCAGCGGCATCCCCGTGACGCCGAGGGCCTTGTCCTCGAAGACGAGCCCGCGGAGCGCTCGCTGCGGATCATGCGGTGGGGGCTGGTTCCGTTCTGGGCCAAGGATCCTTCGGCCGGTTCGCGGATGATCAACACCCGCGCGGAGACCGCGAAGGAAAAGCCCGCGTTCAAGCGCGCGCTGGCCTCGCGGCGCTGCCTGGTCCCGGCCGACGGCTGGTTCGAGTGGCGGCGCACGGGCAAGGAGAAGGAGCCGTTCTACATGACGGATCCCTCCGGGAAATCGCTCGCGTTCGGCGGAATCTGGGAAAGCTGGCGGCCGAAGGACGACGCGGACGCCGAACCGCTGATCACCTTCTCGATCCTGACGACGGACGCCGCCGGCCAGCTGACCGACGTCCACCACCGGATGCCGCTGATCGTGCCGCGCGACCACTGGGCGGGCTGGCTCGACCCGGACCGGTCCGAAGTGGACGAACTGATGACGCCGACGCCGCCCTCGATCGTCGAATCGCTGGAGCTGCGGCCGGTGTCGACCCTGGTGAACAACGTCCGCAACAACGGCCCGGAGCTGGTGAAGCGGGCGGAAACCGAGCAGTCCGTCGACGCGCTGTTCGACGTGCCATGACCAAGCTCGAGATCGACACCGAACACGGGCTCGCGCGGGTCGAACTGCATTGCGCCCCCGACGGCGACGCGGTGCTGATGCTCGGCCACGGGGCGGGCGGCGGGATCGGAGCGAAGGATCTCGTGGCGGTCGCCCAGGCGGCGAAGGCGGCCGGGATGCACGTGGCGCTGGTGGAACAGCCGTATCGGGTGGCTGGCCGCCGGGCTCCGGCTCCGGCCAAACAGCTGGACACCGCGTGGCTGACGGTGGCGGACGAGGTTTCCGCCCGGTTCGACGACCTGCCGCTGGTGTTCGGCGGCCGTTCTTCCGGCGCCAGGGTGGCGTGCCGGACGGCTTCGGACGGGCAAGCGGTCGCGGTGCTGTGCTTGGCTTTTCCGGAACATCCGCCGGGGAAACCGGAGAAGTCCCGGCAGGCCGAGCTGGACGCGGTCGAGGTGCCCGCACTGGTGATCCAGGGGGAGCGGGATCCGTTCGGGCAGCCTTCGGCCGCGCCGCATCACGAGGTGGTCGTGGTGGCGGGCGACCATACGCTGGCGAGTGATCTGGACGCGGTGGCCCGGGCTGCGGCGGAGTGGCTGGGGCGGGTTGTCCGGCCGCATTTGTGACGCGGCTGGGTGGTCTTGTTGCCCGTGACGAGCGGCCTGGGGCGGCCTGCGGCTGGGTGGTCTCGTCGTCCGCGAGGAGCGCCCGGGGGAGGCCTGCGGTGGGGTGGTTTCGTCGTCCGCGACGAGTGCCCCAGGAAGCCGCGACGAGTGCCCCGGGAGGCTCGCGACGAGCTGCCCCGGGGGCCTGCGCGGAGTGGTCTTGTCGCCCGTGATGAGTACCCGGGGGGAGGCCTGCGGTGGAGTGGGCTCGTCGTCCGTGACGAGCGCCCCGGGAGGCCCGCGACGAGCGCTCTTGGACGGCCTGCGGCTGGGTGGTCTCGCCGTCCGCGACGAGCTTCCCGGGAAGCCCGCGACGAGCGCCCCTGTCCCGCGGCGGCACGGAGCTGGCTGTGGATAGCTCGAACGGACCTTTCCCCTGCTCAGCCCCAGTTCCCCGGAGTTATCCACAGCTTTGCTGGCCTGTGGGCAACTGGCGCTGAGACAGGTCTCCGGCCGGGAGCGCCGGATACGCTCGTCGTGGGCGTCCCAGCATTAGGTCTTCAAGAGCCAGTCTTCGGAAATGCGCATGATCGCGGTCGCGTCCGGGCGGTAAGCCTGCCAGCCGGGGTCGCCGCTCGTGACGTAGGAGACCCAGGCCGCGTGGGTGCGGGCGGCCAGTGCGGAATCCGGTCGTCCCTCGCCGAGCAAGCCGGACCGGCCGTAGAGGTCCGGCAGTGCGGCGTGGTCGAACACGAACGGCAGCTCGGTGCAGTGACACGCCCCCAGCGGGTGGTCCGGGCCGGGCGGGGGCCACGCGAACTCGTAGACGTGGGTGGGGTTCCCGGCTCCGCTGTGCGCGTCCGCGAGGAGCCGGTTGCTTGCCGTGTACGCCTCGGTCATCAAGCGCGCGGCCAGTTCGGCGGGGGACGAGCCGGGGTGCTGCGTCCGTGCGCGGGCGATGGCCGCGTCGGGGTCCGGGAACCGGCGGGCCGCCGCGGCGTGCAGCTGGGTGTCGTCGACGTTCGCGGTGTACAGCTTCGCCTCGTCGGCGTTGGTGCCGATCAGGAGACCGACCGGCGCCGCGCGCCCGGACGCGGGTTGGTCCGGCAGCGTTTCCTCGTCCAGTACTGGTTTGTACGGGCTGTTGCCCAGTGACGTATCGCGGAATCCGGCGATCGCCGCCGGGGGCATCGCGGCCGGTGCGGTGACCAGCCGCTCGTCGTCCAGTTCGCTCAGCGCGGCCGCGGTGGGAGCCACCCCGAGCGCGTCGGCCGTCGCTCGCGTGATCAGCTCGGCCTTCTCCACGGGGAAAGCGCATTCGCCGCTGCCACTCTGGCTGATCGCTCGGCGGAACAAGCCTTCGGCACCCGGGGCGACGAGCAGCGCGGCGACAAGCATGGCCCCGGCGGACTGTCCGGCCACGGTGACGTTGCCTGGGTCGCCGCCGAACGCCGCGATGTTTTCGGCCACCCAGCGCAGAGCCGCGAGCGCGTCGAGCAGGCCACGGTTGGCCGGGGCGTCAGGCAGCCGCAACCATCCGGCGACACCCAGGCGGTACTGCACTGTCACCAGGACGACGCCGTCGCGGGCGAAGGTGTCGCCGTCGTAGAGCTCGGCTTGCCCGGTGCCCGCGGTGAACCCGCCGCCGTGGAAGAAGACCAGCACCGGCTGGCCCGCGGTGGCCGGGTCGGGCGTGCTGACGGTGACAGACAGGTAGTCCGCGCCGGGAATCCAGCCGGAACCCAGCACTGGCCGCAGGTCGGTGCCGCCGAAATCGCGCCGCGCGGCCGGTGCGGTCGGGCCGGGCCGGGTGGCGTCGCGCACGCCATCCCAACGCGGCACCGGGGCGGGCGCGCGGAACCTCGCCGCGCCGGACATCGGTGCGGCGTAAGGGATCGCGCGAAACGTGTGCACCCCGTTCCGCACAACGCCCCGGACTCGTCCGGCGGTGGTGGAAACCACGGTCATGCTGCCGACCTCCATCGCTTCACGGCAAACGTCGACCCATCCCGGACGATCTCGACGGCCGGTCCCGCTCCGACGTGCGCGGGGAAAAGCAGGGCGCGGTCCTCGGCGGCCTGGCCGAGCAACCGGTGCCGGGTTTCCGCGGCCCGGACCGGGTCTTCGCAGAAGCAGCTGCTGAGGCCGGGCTCGGCGAACTGCAGCGGGTGGTGCAGCAGATCGCCGACGAACAGCGCCCGGTCGGAGCCGGAACGCACGGTCAGCACGCACGATCCGGGGGTATGCCCGGGCGCCGGTTCGAGCCGGAGATCGCCGTCGATCTCGTAGCTGCCCTCCCACAACCGCGCCTGTCCACTGTGGACCACCGGGGCGACGCTGTCGGCGAAGACGTTTTCGTTGATGTGGGCCAGTTTCGGCTGGTGCGAGCCAGCCGGGTCCCAGTAGTCGTGATCGGCGCGCGGCAGCAAGTAGGTCGCGTTCGGGAACGTCGGGCGCCACTCGCCGTTGTCGAGGCGGGTGTTCCAGCCGACGTGATCGGCGTGCAGGTGCGTGTTCACGACGAGGTCGACGTCCTCGGGTGCGACGCCCACCGCGGCCAGCCGGTCGAGAAACCCGGTGCGCAGCTGGTGGAATGCCGGGGTGCCGGGCCGGTCCTTGCCGTCGCCAGCACCGGTGTCGACCAGGATCGTGGCGCCCCCGCTGCGCAGCACCCACGTCTGCACGCAGGTGCGCAGAAGTCCGGACTCGCGGTCCCAGGAGTCCGGCGGAAACCCGGATTCGTGCGCTCGCCACGTGTCTTGCGCGAGGCCGGGGAACATCGCTTCGGGCGGGCGGGTGGTTCCTTCGTACTCGACGACGCGGGTCGCGGTCACCGAGCCCAAGACGATCGTGTCGGTCATGCGGTCACTTTCTCCGTCCGGGACAAGCTCGACACCTCTGTTTGGCCTGTTTCCTGCACTAGATTTCCATGAAGTGCCGCATCCAGGCAATCAGGAGTGATATTCGCCTGATTCAGTCAGGATCTGGCTTGGGTAGGCTGCGCTGCACGAACCCGAAGGAGGGCACCCGGTGGCCGACGACGGCGTACTGGACGACATCGACCTCGACCTGGTCGCCGCGCTGCAGCACGCGCCCCGCGCGCCCTTCGACGTGCTGGCCCGCGTCCTGGACAGCTCTGCGCGCACGGTCGGGCGGCGCTACGGCCGGATGCTGGAAGACGGCCTGCTCCGCGTCATCTGCGAGGTCGACTGGTCGCTGCTCGCCGAGGCCCCGCCAGTGCACGTGTGGATCGGCGCCGAGCCCGGCCGGACGCGCGGGGTGGCGGAGGCGCTGGTGCGGCGCGACGACACCACACACGTCGCGCTCGCGGCGGGCCGCGGAGAGGTTTACGCCGTGGTCCACGGGATGACCCGCGCCGCGACCGCGCACGCGCTGGTCGACGAGATCCCCGCCGTCGCGGGCATCCGCTCGGTGCGCGCGGAGTGGGCGTTGCGCCGGCTCACCAGCTCCGCGGCCTGGCGGTTGCGGCGGCTGACCCGAGAACAGGAGGAGATGCTCGCCGCGCACGCCGGGACGGCGGGGGAAGAACCCGGGGCGGAACTCGGCCCGCTGGAACGCGAAGTCGCGGCGGTCCTGCGCGACGACGCGCGGACGCCGTACTCGGACGTCGCTCGCGTGCTCGACATCTCCGAGTCCCGGGCCCGCCGCGTCGCGACCGCGATGTTCGGTTCCGGGCTGCTGCGTCCTCGCGTCGAGATCGAGCCGGGAAAGCTCGGCTACCGGGTCGAGGCCGTCCTCGGAATTTCCTGTCCGCCGACCGCGACGACCCGGCTCGGCGCCGCGATCGCGGCGCACCCGACCACTCGGTTCCTCGCGCTCACCTCGGCGTCGTCCACCTTCGTCTACGACGGCGTCTTCCGCGGCGAAGACGAGCTGGCCGATTTCGTCAGCGGCGGTTTTCCCGGCAGCGACGACATCACTGCTGTCGAGTGCACCCTGCAGCTGGAGGTCCTGAAACGCTACTGGCGCGCGCCGGCCGCCTGACTGAAGGCCGTGCCAAGGTGGATCCCATGACTGCCAACGATTACGACACTTTCGGCGAGGCCTACGCGATCGAAACCGAACACAGTCTCATCAACGCCTACTACACGCGCCCCGCGATTCTGGACCTCGCCGGAGACGTAACGGGCAGACGGATTCTCGACGCGGGCTGCGGTGCCGGGCCGTTGTTCGCCTCGCTGAGGGACCGCGGCGCGAAAATGAGCGGCTTCGATTTCAGCGCCACCATGGTCGAGCTGGCCCGGAAACGGCTCGGCGAAGACGCGGATCTCCAGGTCGCCGACCTCAGCCGGCCGCTTCCCTACGACGACCAGGCATTCGACGACGTCATCGTGGCGTTGGTGCTCCACTACCTGGAGGACTGGAACGCCCCGCTGGCCGAGCTGCGGCGGATCATCCGGCCCGGCGGCAGACTGATCCTGGCGGTCAACCACCCGCACATCTACAAATTCGTCCGCCCCGAAGGCAATTACTTCGCCGTCGAACGATGGTCCGAGGAATACACCTTCAACGGCCAAAAAGGCGTGCTCGCGTACTGGCACCGCCCGCTGCACGCGATGACCGACGCCTTCACCGAGGCCGGTTTCCGTACCTCAGTGATCAGCGAGCCGTATCCGGCGGAGGGCGCCCGGGAGAAGTTCCCCGAGGAGTTCGGGGACAAGGAAGCCTTCCTCTGCTTCCTGTTCTTCGTCCTCGAAGTACCCGAAGTACCCGAAGCCGCTTAACTCGCCGCGATCCCGGCCACCACCGCGCCGGTCAGCCGGACCAGTTCGGCCGGGTCCAGTTCCACCTCGAGACCGCGTCGGCCGCCGGAGCAGAACATCGTCGGGTAATTCAAAGCCGTGTTGTCCAGCACCACGGGCAGGCGGCTCCGGTGGCCGAGCGGCGAGATCCCGCCGAGCACGTACCCGGTGGCCCGCTGGGCAGCGGCCGGATCGGCCATTTTCGCCTTCTTGCCGCCCGCCGCCGCGGCGAGCGCTTTCAGGTCCAGCTGGCCGGTGACCGGCACCACGCCGACGACCAGTTTCCCGTCCACGTCCGCGACCAGCGTTTTGAACACCCGCCCCGGCTCCAGGCCCAGCGCTTCCACCGCTTCCAGGCCGAACGACTCCGCCCGCGGGTCGTGGTCGTAGGTGTGCACGGTGTGCGGCACGTTCTGCTTCTGCAGCAGCGCCGTCGCCGGAGTGCCCTTGCCCGCCATGCGGGCGAGTCTACGAAACCAGCCGGGAATGCCTCGTCGGCACGTTCCGTTACAGACAGCGTGACCACCACGCTCGCCACTCCCCGCCCCGGCAGGAGCCGTCCCGGGACCGGCTTCCCGAACCCCCGCGTAAACTCGGTGCTGCCGTATGCGCAGACGCGCATCGACGCCGAACGGGAAGGGAACGGTTTGCCGAGCACCCCCAACTCCGCGCCGGAGACGGCGGCCGACGAACTGGAGCTCGCCGAGCGCTTCGAGCGCGACGCGATGCCCCTGCTCGACCAGCTATACGCGGCCGCGATGCGGATGACCCGCAACCCGTCCGACGCCGAGGACCTGGTCCAGGAGACCTACCTGAAGGCGTACGCGGCGTTCGCGTCCTTCAAGGCAGGTACGAACCTGAAGGCGTGGATGTACCGCATCCTCACCAACACCTACATCAACGGCTACCGCAAACGCCAGCGGCAGCCGGTGCAGCAGCCCACGGACGAGATCAGCGACTGGCAGATCGCCCGGGCGGAAAGCCACACCTCGAGCGGCCTTCGCTCGGCCGAGGTCGAGGCGATGGACAATCTCCCGGACACCGATGTCAAGGCGGCCTTGCAGAAGCTGCCCGAGGAGTTCCGGCTCGCGGTCTACCTCGCCGACGTCGAGGGCTTCGCGTACAAGGAGATCGCCGAGATCATGGACACTCCGATCGGCACCGTGATGTCCAGGCTGCACCGCGGCCGCGCCCAGCTGCGCGACCTGCTGGCCGACGTCGCGCAAGAGCGCGGCTTCATCCGGGGGAACCGCGAGGAGGTGGCGAAACGATGAGCTCGGAAGACGTGCCCGCGGAGAAGATGCCCTGCGAGGACGCGCTCGCGGAGATCTACCTGCTGCTGGACCGCGAATGCAGTCCAGAGCGCGACGCGGAACTGCGCAGGCACATCGAGGACTGCCCGCCGTGCCTCGAGGAATACGGCATCGACGAGCAGCTCAAGCACCTGCTGGCCCGCAAATGCGGCGGCGACCTCGCCCCGGCGGAGCTGAAGAGCAGGCTGCGCGCCTCCATCCGGCAGACCGTCGCCACGCAGGGCGGCGTCACCGTGGAACGCACCGAGATCACCGTGGAACAGCGCACCACCAGCGACTGACCGCTCCACGCCGGACATGAGAAGGCCCCCGTACCGAATCGGTGCGGGGGCCTTCTCAGGTCCGGGCGCGGACTCAGGCGTTGGGCTTCTTGCCGTGGTTGGCGCCGTTCTTCTTGCGGTCGCGACGCTTGCGGGCGCGCTTCGACATGTTTTCTCCTCGGGTGTCCGCTGAATGTCCCGGGGCGGGGTTCGACACACCGACCGGGAACGGGTCAACCGTTCCAGTGTGTCATGCGGCCCCCGCGCTCCTCGGCGGCACCCGCGCCTACGCTCTGGTTGGATGAACTCAGGAGGTGCGCAGGCATGAACGAACACACCGCATCCGAGGGCGGCCGGTAGCCGTGTCGACCCTCTCCGACCTGCTCGCCGAGAACACCGGCCTCCCCGGCGAAGCGGCCGACCACCTGCAGACCGTCGTCGCGGAGTGGCAGCTGCTGGCCGACCTGTCGTTCGCCGACTTCCTGCTCTGGGTCCCGGTCTCCGCGGAGCACCAGCCCGACGGCGGCGATTTCGTGTGCGTCGCGCACGCCCGGCCGACCACCGCGCCCACCGCGCATCCCGAGGACGTCGTCGGCACCCGGTTCACCGTGGAAGAACATCCGCAGCTGGCCAAGGCCATGCGCGAGGTGAAGATCTGCCGCGAGGAGGACCCGCACTGGTACCGCGACCTGCCGATGCGCCGCGAAGCGGTGCCGGTGAGCTTCGGCGGCGAGGTGATCGCCGTGCTGAGCCGCGAGACCAACCTCGCCGCGCCGCGCGTGCCGAGCCCGCTGGAGATCGCGTACCTGGGCAGCGCGGGCGACCTGTGCCAGATGATCGTCGACGGCACCTTCCCGCCCGCCGGCGGCAACCAGACCGACACGCACACCAGCCCGCGCGTCGGCGACGGTCTCGTCCGGCTCGACCAGGCCGGCACCGTCGTGTTCGCCAGCCCCAACGGCCTGTCCGCCTACCACCGGATGGGCCACGAATCGGATCTCGTCGGACAGCGGCTGGCCCCGCTCACCCGGTCGCTGATCCGCGACCCGTTCGACGCCACCGAGGTGTCGCACCGCATCATCGAGGCCCTCGACGGCAAGCCGTCCACCCGCACCGAGGCCGATTCGAAGCGTGGTGCCGTCGTCCTGTTCCGTGCCCTGCCGTTGCGCCCGGCCGGGCAGCCCGCGGGCGCGTTGGTGCTGGTCCGCGACGTCACCGAGGTCAAACGCCGCGATCGCGCGCTGATGTCGAAGGACGCCACGATCCGCGAGATCCACCATCGAGTGAAGAACAACCTGCAGACCGTCGCCGCGCTGCTGCGGCTGCAGTCGCGGCGCACCACGAGCGAGGAGGCCCGGCTGGCGCTGGGCGAATCGGTGCGGCGGGTGTCGTCGATCGCGATGGTGCACGAGGCGCTGTCGATCTCCGTCGACGAGCGCGTGGACCTGGACAAGCTGCTCGACAACGTGCTGCCGATGGTCGGCGAGGTCGCGACCGCGGAATCGCAGGTCGGGCTCACCCGCAAGGGGTCGTTCGGCGTGGTCGTGGCCGAGATCGCGACGCCGCTGGTGATGGTGCTGGCCGAACTCGTGCAGAACGCGATCGAGCACGCCTTCCCGCAGGGACGGCCGGGCAAGGTCGAGCTGATCGTGGAGCGGTCGGCGCGCTGGCTGGACATCCTGATCCGCGACAACGGCCGGGGCCTGCCGTCCGGGTTCTCGCTGGAGCGCAGCGACGGGCTGGGGTTGCAGATCGTGCGGACGCTGGTCGAATCGGAGCTGCGCGGGTCGCTTTCGCTGCGCCAGGTCCGCACCGACGAGGAGGGCAACCGGGTGCCGGGCACCGAGGCGGCGCTGCGGATCCCGCTGTCGCGGCGGCTCTAGAAAACCCGGCGACAGCCTGGGCGCGCCGGATTACTGTCCGGCGCATGCCTGACCTCACGTGGCGGCCCCTCGCGAAGGCGGACGCCCAGTCCTCGGCCGACCTGCTCAACGCCATCGAAACGGTCGACCGGATCGGCGAGAACTACACCGCGGAAGACACGCTCCAGGAGCTGATCGACCCGTTCTCCGACCTCGAACGCGCGAGTCTCGCGGCGTTCGACGGCGACCGGATGGTCGGCTACATGAAGGCCCGGTACAAGCAGTACCCCGAGAAGATCCATCGGGTCTTCCTCGACGGCGGCGTCCATCCGGACTATCGCCGCCGCGGAATCGGCACCACGCTGGTGAAAGCGGGGATCGCCGGAGCGAAAGCGGTGCACGAACTGCACCACCCGAAGCTGAAGCTCGCCGTCGACATCCACAAGGCCGAGCACATCGCCGGGACGAAAGAACTCTTTGGCGCGCAAGGCTTTTCGCCCGCACGCTACTTCCAGTACCTGGAGCATCCGCTCGGGACCGCCGGGGAGGCGGCGATCCCGGACGGATTCCGGATCGAACAGTGGACGCGGGACCTCGACGAGGATTTCCGGCTCGTCCGCAACGAGTCCTTTCAGGACCAATGGGGTGCGACCCCGCTGGCCGCGAACGCGTGGCAGAACAAGTTCTCCAACCACACGCTCCAGCCCGAGGTCAGTTTCCTGCTGCGGGACAAGGCATCCGGCACTCCGGTGAGTATCGTGCTGACCCTGTCCTGGGTGGCCGACACCGAGACGACCGGAATTCGCGACGCGCACTTCATGGTGATCGGCACGGTTCCCGGCTACCGGAACCGCGGGCTCGCCAGCGCTGTCGTCGGGCACGCGCTACGGGCCGCGGCCGAACACGGCTACGACCAAGCCAGCCTGTCCGTCGATTCGGCGAACGCGTCCGGAGCGCCCGGGATTTTCGAGCGCGCCGGATTCACGCCCAAGGCGCGTTATGTGCGCTGGGCGTACGAAGTCTGAGGTTGTCCACATCGGACCCCGGACGCGTTGAAGGGCCGGTACCAGTAGAGCGTGGTGGTACCGGCCCGTTCAACGTTCCGCGGGAGGACGTGGATAGTCCTGGGCGAGGCGGCACCCGGATGCGGGGTGGCCGACCTCGGTTGTTACGCTCGAACCGGGTATATGTCGCCATGTGCGGCACGGGCACGCGAATGCCCGCCGGGCGAAAGTCCGGTCCGAGGTGGTGCTTGCGATTCTGGGTGCTGCAGCTGAGTCGAAAAGACTCAGGCGGTGGTACGCGTGCCGATGTGCGTACGGCGGCGCTTGAGCGCGCGTCGCTCGTCTTCGCTCATTCCGCCCCAGACGCCGGCGTCCTGGCCGCTGGCCAAAGCCCAGGCCAGGCAGTCGGAAGCTGCGGGGCAGCGGTGGCACACGGCCTTCGCCTCGGAGACCTGCAACAGAGCTGGACCGCTGGTTCCCACCGGGAAGAACAGCTCGGGGTCCTCGTCTCGGCAGGCCGCGTCGTGGCGCCAGTCCATGTTCGTGAGCTCCTTCACAGTGACGCGGGAGGGCCGCGCCACAGTAGTGGCGGTCGTGTTTTTGGGTGCTTGTGAATGCTTTCACGAAGCACCGCGTTCGACAAGGGTTTCGACAAGATCGGTGAGTCAGCTCACCCGGCCGAGCTATGCCTCTGACCTGCGGTTTCGTTCTGAAAAGCTCCGCTCGCCGGAAGGCCGGTGCGGTGAACGGAGGGTTTGCGTCGCCGAGCGGCAGAACGCACTTTGCCGCGGACGATCAGTGGTCACTCGGCTATCCGACTACGGTGAGTGCATCCGGGACGCTCTGAAACTCGACCCGCGTGCGTTGTCCGACGAGGTCCCCGTCGACCTGGAAGTTGACCGGTTCAGCTGCGTCGATGCGGATCAGAGGCACATCGTCGCGGCGGAGCAGACGGCGGCCGTGCTGATCGCTCTCCGTGAGCAGAGCTTGCCGTACATGCGTGAACACGGTGGGCAATCGCAGACCGTTCAACGCGAACAGGCCCAATCCGGTCTCGAACGAGCAGCCCGAGTTGAGATGGACCGGACGTTCCCCGAGGTAGGTCCACGGATCGGTGTTCGACACGAACGCGGTCACCGCCTCGGCGGGTTCCTCGCCCGGGATCCGGACGGTCAGCGTGGGCCGGCCGAGCGGAGGGCGGAAGTAGGAGCGCACCGCGGCCCGCAAATAGAGGCTCGCGCTGGTTTGCTTGCCGCGCCGTTTCGCGACGCGGCCGACGACGTCGGCGTCCCAGCCGAGCCCCGCGTTGAAGGTGAACCAGTGCCCGTCGGCCAGCCCGAGGCCGATCCGCCGGGTCCGTTCGGTTTCCAGCGCGGTGAGCAGTTGGTGGGTCGCCTCGACCGGATCGGCGGGCAGGCCGACCGCGCGGGCGAACACGTTGGCCGAACCGCCCGGCACGACGCCGAGCATCGGGACGGACCTGGCTCGTCCGGGAGCGCCCGCGGAATCCGCGAGCAGGCCGTTGACGACCTCGTTGACCGTGCCGTCGCCGCCGTGCGCCACCACCAGGTCGAAGCCGTCGCGGGCCGCCGAACGGGCCACCGCGAGCGCGTGCCCGCGGTAGTCGGTTTCGACGACGTCGAGCTTCACCTGGCTGGCCAGCGCGTGCGCCAGCACGTCCCGGCCACCCGCGGTGGTCGAGGTGGCCTGGGGGTTCACGACGAGGATGGCGCGCACTACCGCAGAGTAAGTGCTTTTCGCCCGGCGGGCGTACCTCCAGCGCCACATGGTGACGCGAAGCTCAGCCGCTTGCGCACGCCGTCCCGGCTCGGTGACCTGTGGCAACCCTGTGGCGGGCGGTCCTCCTCTGCAGACGGCGAAAACTCCGCGCGTCGTGACAAGTGCACCCGGGCCGACCGCCCGCTCATCCACGACAACTCCGATTTTCTCTTCGGCCGCCGCCGCGGGAAAACGGCCGACCGGGTGGCATACGATCGGTAGTGCTCACGCACGGTGACTCGCGCTGGTCGGGTGGCTGTGTCCCGGCAAAGACGTCCCGCCAAGACGTTTCGCACAGTCCCGCACCGCAGCTGAAAGGGGCCGCGCCCGTGTCGCATCCCGAGAACCCGCCGCCCACCCCGTCCGAGGTCCGCCTCGCCGGCGTCCTGACCGGACTGCCTGGGCTGGGCCTGCTGGTCTTCGGCGTGGTGCTGCTGGTGCACGGGCTGCGGACCCCGCCGATCCCTGGCAACAACGTGTGGGCCGAATTCGGCACCTACGCGGTGCTCGCGCTGATCTTCCTCGCCGCTTCGGTCGGCCTGGTGCTCGGACAGACGTGGGCGCGTTCGCCCGGCGTCGTCGTGGCGCTGATGCTGATCGGCGTCGGCTGGTACCTGCTCGGGCCGTCCGGGCAGCCGCTGTGGGGCGTGCCGATCGGACTGTGCGGGCTGGCGGCCCTGGTGCTGCTGTTCCGCCGCCCGTCGCGGGCGTGGGCGCTCGGGATGCACGACGACGAGACCGAGGAAGAGGCGGCCGAGCGCGGGGGCCTGGCGGGGCGGCGCGCCGAGCGGGAGCGCAACGAGCGCGACTGAGGGCTTTTCCCGCCGGCCGAGCCGCGCATAGCGCACCACGGCCGCCGGGCGGCAGTGACATCACGTCACAGCGGGCAGGTGACGCGACGGCACTGTCCGCCACACCCCTCAGCCGATGGAATCGGGACTGCGCAACCGAATTCCGAAGAGGGGAATCCCATGAGGAGACTACGTCTCGTCGTGACCAGCTCAGCGGTCCTGTGCGGACTGCTCGCAGGAGCGGCGCCAGCTGTGGCGAGTCCCGAGGCCGCCCAGGCCCCGGCCCGCTACACCGGCCAGGCGCTGGACTGGCACGCCTGCGCGACGGGCGAGCTGGCCGACCTGCCACCGGGCACCGACATCACGGGGCTCGAATGCGCCTCGTATCGCACGCCCCGCGACTGGGACCGGCCAGCCGACGGGCAGGACCTGACCATCGCGATCAGCAGGCTCAAGGCCACCGGCCCGGCCACGGCGTCAGTGCTCACCAACCCAGGCGGACCCGGCGGTCCGGGCCGCTGGTTCCCGGTCCTGCTGCGCGGCCAGGCGAAACTGCGCGCGCACCAGGAAATCATCGGCATCGACACCCGCGGCACCGGCCGCAGCACCAACGTCACCTGCGGCGGGGCGGCCAGTACCGGCGCCGACCTCGACCCGCGCGACCGCGATCCGCGCAATCTGAACCAGATCGTCGACTCGACCCGGTACATCGCGACGGCCTGCCATCGGGCCGCGGGCGAGCTGGGGTCGCTGATCAGCACCTTCCAGAACGTCCGGGACCTGGACCTGCTGCGGACGCTGCTCGGCCGGGACCGGATCAACTGGATCGGGTATTCGGCGGGCACCTGGCTCGGCGCGCACTACGCCCAGCAGTTCCCGCAGCACACCGGCCGGTTCGTGCTGGACTCCTCGACCCAGTTCACCGGCACCTGGCAGCAGTCGTTCGACCTGCAGCCGCTGGGCTACGAACGCCGCTGGCGGCAGGATTTCCTGCCGTGGCTGGCTCGCTACGACGCGAAGTTCCACTTCGGCACCAGTGGTGAGGCGGCCCGGCAGACCTACGAGAGCGTCCGGTACGCGCTGACCCGCGAGCCGGTCGAGGTGAACGGCACGAAGATCGGGGCGGTCGCACTGGACTCCTTCCTCGTCGGCGCACTCAAGGCCAAGAGCCAGTTCCCGACGATCGCCGCGACGCTGGTCCGGGTCAAAACGCTGACCGACGCGCGGGTTTCGGCACAGGTCAAGGACGACGCCCGAGCAGCACTCGGCAAGACGTTGTCGGAGGCGAAGAAAGCCGGTCCGATGGGCGTAGCGGTTCAGGCGGGTGCGGATGACGCGATGGTGTCGACGTTGATTACGACCCTGTGCAATGACGGGCCATGGAAGGGCGACCGGCAGTCGCTGATCCGCCGGTCGCAGGAATACCTCGACCGGGGCGTGACCCTGCACAGCTCGTTGTGGATGGGGCTTCAGGTCTGTGCCTTCTGGCCGGGCCAGCCGCGGCCGATGCCGGTGCTGAACGGCAAGGGCGTGCCGCCGGTGGTGATCGTCCAGTCCGAGCACGATCCGGCCACGCCGATCGAGGGCGCCCGGAAGGCGCACGCCGCGTTCCAGAACTCGCGGTTGCTGACTGTCGCGGGGGAAGGCGACCACGGGATTTACGGGATCGGCGGGAACAAGGCGGTGGACAAGGTCGTCGACGAGTATCTGGTGGACGGGGTGGTGCCGCGCGACCAGAGTCTGCCGGGGCTGCCGTTGCCTAAGCCGTAAGGGACTCGTGAGTGCCTAGGCCGGTTCTAACCGGCCTAGGCACTCACGACATCACGCCTCTTTCGCCAGCACCTTCAACGGCTCGTCAGTCAGCCGGTACACCGACCATTCGTCCTGCGGCAGCGCGCCCAGCGCCCGGTAGAACCCGACCGCCGGGTTCCAGTTCAGCACCGACCACTCCAGCCGGTGGTAGCCCTTGTCCACGCATTCGGCGGCCAGCGTCGCCAGCAGCACCTTGCCGAGGCCCGAACCGCGCTGTTCCTCGCGCACGTACAGGTCTTCCAAGTAGATCCCGTGCGTGCCGCGCCAGGTGGAGAAATTCAAGAACCACAAGGTGAATCCGGCGATTTCGCCGTCCACTTCGGCCACGTGGCCGAACAACGCCGGAGCCTCGCCGAACAGCGCGCCGTGCAGCTGCTCGGAGGTCAGGTGGCATTCCTGCGGGGCGCGTTCGTACTCGGCCAGTGCGTAGACGAGTTCCACGACGGCGTCGACGTCCTCCGGCCGGATCCGCCGTACGCGGGGGTCGGTCACTTCATGCCTCCAGCGCGGGCAGCAGGTTCAGGTGCTCGATCTGCGGTTCGCCGCGCTCGTCGCCGAGCACCGCGAGACCGGCCGGGTCGAGTCCGAAGTGGACACCCGAGGTGCCGGGCAGCCCGAGCCAGCGCGCGACGAGCACGCGGCTGAAATGCCCGTGCCCGACCAGGACGACGTCGCCGTTCTCGATTTCGCGGCGGGCCCGGTCGAGCACCTTGTCCGCGCGCGCCTGCACTTCGTCCGCGCTTTCGCCGCCGGGGATCGGGCGAGTCCAGACGGTCCAATCCGGAACTGTCTCGCGGATCTCCGGCGTGGTGACGCCTTCGTAGTCGCCGTAGTCCCATTCGGCCAGGTCCTCGGTGACCTCGTCCACGCGCAGGCCGGCGAGTTCCGCCGTGCGCAGCGCGCGGCCGCGCGGGCTGGAAAGCACCAGCCCGGGTCCGCCGAGCAGGGTTCGCAGGGTGCCGCCCGCCGCGCGCGCCTGTTCCTCGCCCGCGGGGGTCAGCGGGATGTCGGTGCGCCCGGTGTGCTTGCCGTTCGACGACCATTCGGTCTGGCCGTGCCGGAGAAGAAAGAGCCGATGTGCCACGCGGCCGAATATAGCCGGGGCGGGTTTGCCCGGCAGGTTCGTCGTGTGCTTCGCTACTGGAGAGTAACTTCACCTCGGGAGGACTGATGGGTACGCCGTCGACGTACGGGCTGTGGCGCAAACTGGTCGCCAAACCCGGCGGCAAGCAGCTGTTTTCCGCCGCGATGTGCCTGCGCGTGCCCTACTTCGGCACCGTGCTGCCGACCATCCGGGAGATCCGCCCCGGCCACTGTTCGGTGACCGCGCCGAAGTGGTGGGGTGTCCACAACCACATCCGGACCTTCCACGCGATCGCCGCCTGCAACCTCGCCGAGATCGCGATGGGCATGCTGGCCGAGGCCACTGTCCCGGCCACGCACCGGTGGCTGCCCAAGGGCATGGAAGTGAGTTACGTCGCGAAAGCCGAAACCGGGCTGCGGGCGATCGCCGAATTGCCGGAGATTCCCGAGTTCGGCGACACCGGATTCGATCTTCCCGTTCCGGTGCGGATCGTGGACGCCCGCGGGACCGAGGTGGTCACCGCGACGATCACGGTGTGGGTCACGCCCCGGAAAGCCGCCTGACCGGCGAAACCTGTACTTCCCGTTCCCCCGGCCGAGTGAAACTTAACACCGTTTACTGGGCAAATGCGAATGGCGTTCGTTTTAGCCTTGCCAGGGTGCGCGGCGCCACGTCAGCATGCCGGGCATGGCCTCCCTCAACCGTCGCCGATTTCTCGGCCTCGCCGCGCTGAACTCCGCCGCGGCCCTCGGACTGACCAGCATTTCGGCGACGACCGCGCGTGCCGCGACCGTCGCGCCGCTGCCGGACTATTCGCCCGCGGTGGTGATCGGCACCGGGTACGGCGCGGCGGTCACCGCGCTGCGGCTCGGCGAGGCGGGCGTGCCCACGGTGATGCTCGAAATGGGCCAGCTGTGGAACGAACCCGGCCCGGACGGCAAGGTCTTCTGCGACATGCTGAAGCCCGACCGGCGGTCGATGTGGTTCAAGAAGCGCACCGAAGCGCCGCTCGCGTCGTTCCTCTGGCTGGACGTCGCGAACCACGACATCGATCCGTACGCCGGGGTGCTGGACCGCGTGAACTACGGCGGGATGTCGGTGTACGTCGGCCGGGGCGTCGGCGGCGGATCGCTGGTGAACGGCGCGATGGCGGTGCAGCCGAAGCGTTCGTACTTCGAGGAAATCCTGCCGCAGGTGGACGCCGACGAGATGTACGGCAAGTACTACCCGCGCGCCAACGCGGGACTCGGCGTCAACCACATCGACGAGGACTGGTTCGAGACCTGCAAGTCCTACCAGTTCGCGCGGGTTTCCCGGAAAGCCGCGCAGAAGACCGGGCTGAAAACCACGTTCGTGCCGAGCGTCTACGACTTCGAGTACATGAAGAAGGAAGAGGCGGGCACGGTCGAGCGCTCGGCGCTGGCGTCCGAGGTCATCTACGGCAACAACCACGGCAAACGCTCGCTGGACAAGACGTATCTCGCCGCCGCGCTCGGCACCGGGCACGTGACCATTCAGACGCTGCACCAGGTCCGCGAGATCATCCAGCAGCCGGACGGCACGTACACGCTCGTGGTGCGCGAATCCGACGCGCTCGGGAATGTGCTCTCCACCAAGCATTTGTCCACGAAGTACCTCTTCCTCGGAGCGGGCAGCCTCGGCTCCACCGAACTGCTGGTGCGCGCCCGCGACACCGGACGGCTGCCGCGGCTGTCCGAGGCCGTCGGGCAGGGCTGGGGCACCAACGGCAACGTGATGCTCGGCCGTGCCAACCACGTGTGGGACACGACCGGCAGCCTGGAAGCCGGGATGCCCGCGCTCGGCATCGACGACTGGGACAACCCGACGCATCCGGTGTTCGCCGAGATCGCGCCGGTGCCCGCCGGGCTCGAAACGTGGGCGAGCCTGTACCTGGCGATCACCAAGAACCCCGAACGCGGCCACTTCACCTACGACGCCGCCAGCGATTCGGCGAAACTGCAGTGGACGACAGACCAGGGGCAGCCCTCGATCGACGCGGCGAAGTCGCTGTTCGACCGGATCAACAAGGCGAACTCGACGATCTACCGCTACGACCTCTTCGGCGACACCCGGGCGTTCGAGAACCGCTTCACCTACCACCCGCTCGGCGGCTTGGTGCTCGGCGACGCGACCGACAACTACGGGCGGGTGAAGGGGTACCGGAACCTGTACGTCATGGACGGTTCGCTGATCCCGGGCAGCACCGGCGTGAACCCGTTCGTGACGATCACCGCGCTGGCCGAGCGCAATATCGAACGGGTCATCGCCGAGGACGGCGTGCGCGCCTAGCTGTGCGCTGACCGCAGCTTTTCGTAGTACGCCACGCAATCCGCGTAAGACGGCAGCAGGCCCTGGTCGAGTGCTTCGGCCAGGGTCGGTGCTGTTTTGTCCTTTTCGGACACAATCGGCGTCAGATCCGCGGGCCAGGGCAGGCCGAGCGCCGGGTCGAGCGGGGTGATGCCGTGCTCGCGCGCCGGGGCGTAGGGCTCCGAGCAGAGATACGACATCACGGTGTCGTCCTCCAGTGCGATGAAGGCGTGCCCGATTCCTTCGGCCACGTACACCGCGTGGAACTCGGCCGCGTCGAGCCGTACCGAATCCCATTCGCCGAACGTCGGCGAGCCGACCCGCAGGTCCACCACGACGTCCAGCAGCGAGCCGATCGGGCAGTAGACGTATTTCGCCTGTCCGGGCGGGGTGTCGGCGAAGTGCACGCCGCGGATCGTGCCCGCGCGGGAAACACTGTGGTTCGTCTGCGCGACCCGCAGCGGGTGTCCCGCCGCGCGGACGATCGCTTCCTCCTGGAACGGCGCGACGAACAACCCGCGTTCGTCGGGGAAGAGGGACGGTACGAACTCGAAAGCGCCGGAGACCTTGAGCGGGCGGAAGTCCATGTCCGTCACCTTATCGAGTGCGCATTCCCGGCCCGGAACGGAACTGCTTCCGAAACCGGACGGACGTCTTGGGAATCGCGAATCTGTGACATGAGCCGCACCGAGGGGTCGGGGCCGGACCGGGGCCTGTCATGATTGACGGACCGCAGCGTCGGCGGCCATCGCCACACCCCACGGATCGGATGGCCGCGCAGACGCCTCGCCGACAGGCCGGCGCTACCGCGCTGGGCTGCCGTCCGGAGGACGAGTTCCCACTCTCGACGGGCGCTTCTCAGGCCGTCGACCAGGTGGTCCCCCGCTCGCAGTCCCAGGAGTACGTTCGATGACCCAGACCCATCCGCCCGCTTCCGTCATTCCCACGACAGGAACCCCGATGACCGACCAGGCCAGCACCGTCGCGGCCGTGACCGACGCCGAGATCTTCACCGGGCACGAGGGCGGCAAGCTCTCCGTGGCGGCGACCCGGCCGATCTCCGACCCGCGCGACCTCTCGATCGCCTACACGCCCGGCGTGGCGAAGGTGAGCCGCGCGATCGCCGAGGACGCGGCCAAGGCGAAGCGGTACACCTGGGCGGACCGGCTCGTGGCAGTGGTCAGCGACGGCACCGCGGTGCTCGGGCTCGGGGACATCGGCGCGAGCGCTTCGCTGCCGGTCATGGAGGGCAAATCGGTCCTCTTCAAGACCTTCGGCGGGCTGGACTCGATCCCGCTGGTGCTCGACACCACCGACGTCGACGAGATCGTCGAGACCCTGGTGCGGCTGCGCCCGTCGTTCGGCGCGGTCAACCTCGAGGACATCTCCGCGCCGCGCTGCTTCGAGCTGGAAGACAAGCTCAAGGAAGCGCTGGACTGCCCGGTCATGCACGACGACCAGCACGGCACCGCGATCGTCACCCTCGCCGCCCTGCGCGGCGCGAACCTGGTTCTCGACCGCGACATCGCCGGCGAGCGGGTGGTCGTGTCCGGGGCCGGCGCGGCGGGCGTGGCCTGCGCGAAGATCCTGCTCGCGGCGGGCGTCGCGGACGTGACGGTGCTCGATTCGCGCGGCATCGTGCACGCCGGGCGCGAGGACCTGAACCCGATCAAGCGGCAGCTGGTGGAGACCACGAACAAGGCAGGGCTGACCGGCGGTCTCGCCGAGGCGCTGCGCGGGGCGGATGTGTTCCTCGGGCTGTCCGGGGCGACGATCGACCCGTCGCTGCTGTCCACGATGGCGGATGACTCGATCGTGTTCGCGCTGTCCAATCCGGATCCGGAGGTGCATCCGGCGGTCGCCGCGCAGCACGCGGCGATTGTCGCGACCGGGCGGAGCGATTTCCCGAACCAGATCAACAACGTGCTGGCGTTCCCTGGCGTGTTCCGCGGGGCGCTCGACGCAGGGGCTCGGGCGATCACGGAGAACATGAAGCTGGCTGCGGCGGAGGCGATCGTGGCGGTGGCTTCGGATGATCTGGGCCGGGATCGGATCGTGCCCAGTCCGCTGGACCCGCGGGTCGCGCCGGAGGTGGCGGCGGCGGTCGCCAAGGCGGCTGAGCAGGACGGCGTGACTGGCTGAAGGTTTTTCTTGGGACGGGCTTCCTGGCGGTTGACGCTGGGGAGCCCGTTTTTTCGTGGCTTTTTTGGACTTGCTGGTCCATTTTTTGCGCGCCACGGTGGTGGTTATGAAGATCGGATTGCGCGGGTATGGGGTGTGGCAGGTCGGGGCGTTGACTACTCCGGCGATGGCTGCCGAGATCGAGCAGCTGGGGTATTCGGGGCTGTGGCTCGGCGGGCCAGGGGTGGATCTGGCCGGGATTGACGAGTTGCTGGCGGCTACCGAGACGCTGGTGGTCGGGTCGAGCATCGTCAACGTGTGGTCGGGGGATCCGGCGGTGCTGGCGGGGGCGTATCGGCGGGTGGTTTCGCGGTTTCCTGGGCGGTTCGTGCTCGGGATCGGGGCTGGGCATCGGGAGCAGTCGGCGGGGTATGTACGGCCGATGGATGCGGTTCGGCGGTTTCTCGACGGGCTGGATGCGGGTGGGGTGCCGGTTGAGGGGCGGGTGCTGGCTGCGTTGGGGCCGAAGATGTTGGAGTTGGCTGCGGAGCGGGCTGGTGGGGTGGTGCCGTATTTGGTTCCGCCCCGGCATACCCGGATAGCGCGGGAGGCGTTGGGGTCGGACGGGTTTGTGGCTCCGGAGCAGAAGGTGGTGCTGGATTCGGATCTGGAGCGGGCGCGGGGGGTGGCTCGGCCTCGGGTGGAGCATCCTTATCTGGGGTTGGTGAATTATGTGAGCAATTTGCGGCGGTTGGGGTATGCGGAGGAGGATTTGGGCGGGTCGGATCGGTTGATTGACGAGTTGGTGGCGATGGGGGATGTTGCCGCGATTTCCGCTCGGCTGGGGGAGCATCGGGCGGCGGGGGCGGATCATGTTGTGGTGCAGGTGGTTACGGGGAAGTATCAGCTGCATCCGGAGTTGCCGGGGGTGCGGTTGCAGGTTTATGACGACGAGGTGATGAGGGTTTATCGGGAATTGGCGGAGGGGTTGTTTTAGGGGCGGGCTCGTCGCCTGGCGGCGACATTGCTGCGGTGTTGTGAGTGGGCACCCCGAAGCCGATTGTGATGACGGTTCGAGGGGGCTTGTCAAGGCGGGA